>NZ_JAPTNK010000010.1:0-200422 GCF_026891775.1 Brevibacillus halotolerans | reverse complement strand
CCCCTTATAGACGATGAGGTTGATAGGTTCGGTGTGGAAGTGCAGTAATGCATGGAGCTGACGAATACTAATCGGTCGAGGACTTATCCACATTGCCTTTATGCTGACTTTCATTATCTAGTTTTCAGAGAACAAATTTATAAACATGGAGCTGTGGTGAAGTTGGAGTTCACGCCGGTCTGTCACACCGGAGGTCGCGGGTTCGAGTCCCGTCAGCTCCGCCATGTTTTTACTAAAACTTGATATGGCTCGGTAGCTCAGTCGGTAGAGCAGAGGACTGAAAATCCTCGTGTCGGCGGTTCGATTCCGTCCCGAGCCACCATTTTAATGGGAGCCATTAGCTCAGTTGGTAGAGCATCTGACTTTTAATCAGAGGGTCGAAGGTTCGAGTCCTTCATGGCTCACCATTGCCACGCGGGTGTGGCGGAATTGGCAGACGCACCAGATTTAGGTTCTGGCGGGCGACCGTGGGGGTTCAAGTCCCTCCACCCGCACCATTTATTCGCGGACGTAGCTCAATTGGTAGAGCGTCGCCTTGCCAAGGCGAAGGTCGCGGGTTCGAGACCCGTCGTCCGCTCCATTTTTATAATTGAACCGTATGACACCACTTGCTATGCAGGTGGTGTTTGTTGATGTATACAAGGCTATTTGCGCTGATAGCAGGCTCTGCAATCGTTGGGTTTTTTAGATATCAAACATAGAGATTGATAGAATAAAACATTCTAATAAAATGATGCTTTAAGTGTTTTCCAGGTTGAGACACGGGCTACGATTTGATACGATATGTTGAGATTATGAATAGCTACTCTGAGCTCCTGGATAACAAGGAGGAATTATGAACAAAAAAGAGCAAGAGAGACGTGGCGTAATTACTAGCTTTCAGCAGGACGCCAATTTTTTTGCCAACTGGGGAATGCGTTCTCTTCAACGAAATAATTTCGCTAAGGCCTTACAATGCTTTGAACGAGCGTTAGAAATTGAACCCGCAAATGCAGTACATTATTGCAATAAAGCTAGTGTGCTAGCAGAAATGGGTAAATTTGAAGATTCAAACGACATCCTATATTCCATTATAGAAAAAATCGATTCGTCCCTGGTTGATGTCTATTTTTTCCTAGCAAATAATTACGCGAATATGGATGATTTTGAAATGGCCGCTGATATGGCTGTTAAGTATCTAACTTGTGAAGCTGATGGAATTTATGCGGAGGAAGCTCAAGAGTTACTCCATTATATTTACTTTGAACTTGATTTACCGCCGCGCAATCCACTTGAACCACAAGAAGACGAGACAGTAGTCATACAGCATGAAAAGGCTCGTAAAAAGCTAGAAGAAGGGAAATTTATGCAGGCTGTTGATTGTTTAAACAGCTTAGTTAAAGAGTATCCTGATTTTATGCCCGCATGGAATAACTTAGCTCTAGCTTATTATTATATTGGTGATTTTAATAAGGCTATGGATACAATTGAACTAGCTTTGGAAAAAGATCCGGGTAATCTGCATGCCATTTGCAATATGGCGGTATTGCTTTCCCATCACAATAAATGGGCTGAACTAGTTCCCATTATCACTCGTCTGAAAAAAATCCAGCCTTTTCATTACGACCATATGTACAAACTGGCCACAACAATGGGGGTTTTAGGTCAGCATGATGATGCCTGTAGGCTCTATCAAAAAATTTTGAGACAGCCTGTACTACATGACGTGTCTACCTACCACTATGCGGCTACCTCGGCATATTTATCAGAACGCTACCATCTGGCAATGAAATGGTGGAAAAAAGTGCAACAGATGGATCCTGACGCAGGCATTGCCCAATACTATCTAGAGAAAGCAAAAAGCGCCTTGCATGGAATGCCTAAGGAAAATATTCCTTATCACTATCATCATCCGCAAAGAGAAATAGAAATGAACCAAGCTCCTATTACCGCACAGGATTTTAAATATAATCCAATGGTAAGGGCTTCTATGCTATGGGCTTTGCAACATGGCAAAGAAGAATCCAAAGAGACGGTTATCCGCACTTTAGCTATGATCGGTGATTCCGAAGCAATTTCCACATTAGAGTATTATATAGACATCACAAATAATGAAGAACTAAAAGAAATAGCGCTAGCAGCTCTTGAAGAGCTACAAACAAGAATGGAACCTGAAAATAGTGGGGGACCTACACTGAAGGAGGTCACGTCTTCTTCTAATGAATGGTCAGAAGAAAATATCACCACACTACATCAAAGAGACCAATCTGAAGAATCGTCTTTAGATTTGAGTACATCGACAGATAAACAATCCATTACGGATGAAGTGGAGTTTATTATTACTGAGCAATTGTCCTCGCCAGCCAATCATGAGAAGCGTGAGTGGATGATTCACCAGTGGAAGTATTACATTAGTCAAAAAGAACAAATTCAAGTTCGTAAGCTGGAAGCATGGGCAGCTGCATTAGACTATTTATATGAAAGATCGAAAGGTACTCATAAAATTTCGCAAAATAGCATTGCTGAACAATACGGTGTTTCGAAGTCAACTTTGACAAAATGTTTACGGGCTTTGTCTTATATTGATTAAAAAGAATTCTTATTTTATAATAAGTATAATCTGTTATCTTATAACGTTACCATGTACTAAGAAATTGGTTATATATTGATGATAGAAAAGAGGCTAATTCCCACCAAGGAGGAGTTACTTTATGAGCGATCAAAAAATCTACGACGTAATTATTGCAGGGGCGGGACCAGCCGGAATGACGGCAGCTGTCTATACATCTCGAGCGAATATGTCTACTTTAATGCTGGAGCGCGGTATTCCAGGTGGACAAATGGCAAATACGGAGGATATCGAGAACTTTCCAGGGTTCACTAGCATTTTAGGACCTGATTTGTCTAATAAAATGTTTGAGCATGCGCAG
This sequence comes from Brevibacillus halotolerans, assembly GCF_026891775.1. Lineage (NCBI taxonomy): Bacteria > Bacillati > Bacillota > Bacilli > Caryophanales > Paenibacillaceae > Brevibacillus > Brevibacillus halotolerans. The sequence goes on along the minus strand of NZ_JAPTNK010000010.1, from coordinate 197,513 downwards.
AAGTTCGGAGCAGAATATCAATATGGTGACATCAAAGAAATCCGTGATGGTAATCCATACAAAACCGTGGTAGTAGGAGATAAGGAATACAAAGCTAAATCTATTATCGTGGCTACAGGAGCAGAGCATCGTCTACTGGGTGCACCGGGTGAAAAGGAATTGTCCGGTCGAGGAGTTTCTTATTGTGCTGTTTGTGATGGAGCATTTTTCCGGAACAAGGAGCTTGTTGTAGTGGGTGGAGGAGACTCGGCTGTTGAGGAGGCTATCTTCCTAACTCGTTTTGCAACAAAAGTAACAATCGTACATCGTCGCGATGAATTCCGTGCTCAAAAAATTATCCAGAAGCGAGCTTTCGAAAATGATAAAATCCATGTTATCTGGGATACTGTTGTGAAAGAAATTCGCGGTGATAATGTCGTAACAGGTGTTTTATTGGAAAACGTGAAAACCGGTGAGCAAACCGAGTACCCAACAAATGGCGTATTTATTTATGTAGGAATGGACCCATTGACTGAAGCTGTTAAGAATTTGGGTGTCACGAATGAGAGTGGCTACATTCCAACTGATGAATTAATGCGTACAAAGGTAGAAGGAGTCTTTGCTGCTGGTGACGTACGTGATAAATTGCTGCGTCAAGTTGTAACGGCTACTGGAGATGGTTCCATTGCCGCACAAAACGCTCAAATCTACGTAGAAGAGCTAGAAGAGCGACTAAAAGAACAAGATGTTACAATATCGTAAAACGCTTGTAACACTCCTGAAATATTAGGCGGGTACAATAAAGACAGTTACTTTAATGAATGTGAATTGCCCCCTTTTTCTATATAACCTTGATTTGCGTGGTCTGCGGATAGACCACGTCTTTTTTTTGGGCGGAAATATTTGGAACTTTTTGCAAGAATAATAAGGAAACTCTTACTGGGAGCTGTGTCATATGGTATCCTTAGAGGAGGATGGAGGCGAGAAAATGGGTGAAGAAAGTAAACAGAAAGCGGTAAACTTACTCATTATTACAGGCATGTCAGGAGCGGGGAAAACCACAGCTGTGCAAAGTCTAGAGGATCTAGGTTTTTTCTGTGTAGATAATTTGCCACCAATCCTTATTCCTAAATTTGCGGAGCTTATTATCCAATCGGGACGCGGGATCGAACGGGTTGCTCTTGTAATTGATTTACGTGGCCGTGAATTCTTTGATAGTCTTTTTGATGCTATTGATGGATTATCAGAAAGAGAAGGAATTCACTTTCAAATTCTATTCCTGGATGCGAACGATCAGAATTTAGTTCGTCGCTATAAGGAAACGAGAAGACGGCATCCTCTTTCCCCGACAGGTACGCCTTTAGAGGGGATTATGGCAGAGCGAAGACTGCTTCAGGATTTAAAAGGAAGAGCCAATCAGATCATTGATACAAGTCAAATGAAGCCTATGCAGCTTCGTGATAAAATCATAAACCAGTATTCTCAGCAAAGCTCTGAATGGACCCTTAATGTTCAGTCATTTGGTTTTAAATATGGAATTCCAATTGATGCAGATTTAGTTTTTGATGTGCGTTTTTTACCAAATCCGCATTATGTAGATGATTTACGTCCAAAAACAGGCTGTGATAGCGAGGTAGCTAATTACGTCATGAAGTGGACTGATACGCAAGAATTCCTAACTCGGTTGATTGATTTCTTGAATTTTACCATCCCTCATTATCAACGCGAAGGCAAAAGTCAGCTTGTTGTTGGTATCGGATGCACGGGTGGAAAGCATCGGTCTGTGGCTATTGCAGAGCACATTGGAGAAACGTTCCGTAAAGATTATCAGGTTCGCGTTACACATCGTGACATCGAAAAGAATAAATAACATAAGATGATAAAATAAAGAATAAGTGGGATTTTAGCACCAAAGAACTCTCAACAAAGGGAATCGAGGTGACCTATGGCATTAGGGAGAGGCATGAACATGCAACAAAGAGAGGAAATGTTAAAAGTTGTTGTAGTAGGGGGAGGGACAGGTTTGTCTGTCCTGTTACGCGGTTTGAAGGAAGAGGCCGTTCATATCACGGCTGTTGTTACAGTTGCTGATGATGGAGGTAGCTCGGGACGTCTTCGTGAAGAGATGGATATGCTACCTCCGGGTGATATTCGTAACGTGTTAACAGCACTTGCTGACGCAGAACCACTAATGAAGCAGCTCATGCAATATCGATTCAACACGGGTACAGGCTTGGCAGGCCATAATTTAGGAAATCTGTTGCTTGCCGCGATGAATGATATCACGGGTGACTTTGTCACGGCCGTGAAGGCACTCAGCAGGGTTTTAGCGGTACGCGGGGATGTGTTGCCATCGTCTACACAATCTATCCTGTTAAAAGCCGAATTAGAAGACGGAACCATCGTCTCAGGAGAGTCGCAAATCCCGTTGTCTGGAAAGAAAATCAAGCGTGTTTTTTTGGACCCAGTAGATGCTCGCCCTTTGATCGAAGCCTTAGATGCTATCAAAGAGGCAGATGCAATCATTTTGGGCCCAGGAAGCTTATATACAAGTATCCTGCCTAATTTATTAGTTAACGGTGTTTTTGAGACAATATTGGAATCAACGGCACCAAAAGTATATATTTGTAATGTAATGACTCAACCGGGTGAAACCGATAATTTTACAGCTTATGATCATGTTAAAGCATTATATGATCATGTTGGGGTTGAATTTTTAGATACGATTGTAGTAAACACTGAACAGGTACCTGAGGATTATTTGGCTAAATACGCGGAAAAGGGCGCGTATCCAGTCTTATGTGATATGGATAAGCTGAAGGAGCTAGGCGTGACGATTGTAGCTGAACCTATGATTACCTATGGGGAATTATACTTGCGACATGATGCGAAACGAGTAAGTCAGGAGATCGTGGCTATCCTTCGCCAGATTATATCGCAACAAGAAAGGAAGTGATGTGACATGTCATTCGCCGCACACACGAAAAAAGAGTTAACAATGATTGAAGCTTCGACTTGCTGTAATCGAGCAGAACTTGCTGCACTGATTCGCATGAATGGAACCATTCAATTAGGAACAGGAAAATTTATATTGGATATCTCTACAGAGAATGCGGCGATTGCACGAAGAATTTATACGTTGGTTAAGCAAATTTTTCAGATTCATGCCGAATTATTAGTACGTAAAAAAATGCGTCTGAAAAAAAACAACGTGTATATTGTGCGAATACCACTTCGGGCTTATGAGATCCTAGAAGATTTACGGATTATGGATAAGAATTTAACGTTTTATCCTGGCATTTCACCTGATCTCGTGGCGAATGAATGTTGCGTGCGCGCATTTCTTCGAGGTGCATTCCTTGCAGGGGGTTCTGTAAACCATCCAGAGGCTTCTAGCTACCATTTAGAAATTTTTTCGGCGTACCAGGATTTTTGTGAAGCGTTGACTGTTTTAGCGAATCGCTATGAATTGAATGCCAAATGTATTGAACGCAAAAAAGGTTTTGTTATGTACATAAAGGAAGGCGAAAAAATAACCGACTTTTTAAGTGTAATTGGTGCACATCAGGCCTTGCTGTATTTTGAAGACGTGCGTATTGTGAAGGACATGCGGAATTCAGTTAATCGTTTGCATAACTGTGAGATTGCCAATATCAACAAGACGGTAAATGCCGCTACGAAACAAATGGAGAATATTCAACTGATCGAAAAAGAAATCGGTCTTGAGAATTTACCTATTCGCTTACGAGAGGTAGCAGAGCTTCGCTTACAAAACCCTGACATTAATTTGAAGGAATTAGGCGAGATGATTCCGAGTGGAGTCGTGAGTAAGTCTGGAATTAACCATCGCTTGCGTAAAATAAATGAGATTGCAGATAACCTGCGAGAAAAACTGAGTCTTTCTACGTAGGGACATGTTATAATAGAAATAAAGGAAAATTCCAAGCGGGGAGGTCCAAGATGGTACAGCAACGGGTTATGGTTAAACTTAAAACAGGGTTACAAGCCCGCCCAGCGGCATTCTTTGTTCAAGAAGCAAATCGATACCGTTCTGAAATTTACGTAGAAAAAGACAATAAAAAGGTGAATGCCAAAAGCATTATGGGAATTATGAGTTTGGCGATCAGCTCGGGAACAGAGATTACCATCTTGGCTAGTGGGGATGATGCCCAAATGGCGGTCGATACACTGGCTGGTCTCATTAATAAAGACGAATAAAATGTAAACGCTAAACCAGCAGATATTGCTGGTTTTTGCTTGTATGTCCTGCTGCTTATGGTGAAATCCTAATTAGGAATATCTGAGCCAGGAGGGAAGCGTATGTCCAATAAAGCTAAGGGATTGCCAGATTGCTGTCTAGAAGGTAGAGATAAGAACTTTATGGATATAGATCGTATGGTCAATGAAGGGCTGGGAGGCGGTACGGTGGCTGCATATAACGGCTTGATTGAAGAGACTACCGTTGATTCCATGGATGGAGAGTATACAACAAATAAAGAATTACGCGGCAACGAACTGTAATTTCTTTATTCCCTATTGATAAATGGTAACGAATATGTAAAAGAGGGCAACCTAGGGTCGCCCTCTTTATGTGTATCTTACCTTATTTTCTAGTGATAACCTCGTCGATCAAGCCGTATTCCTTTGCAGCTTGAGCGGACAGGAAGTTGTCGCGATCTGTATCTTTAGCAATCCGTTCGTATGGTTGACCCGTACGTTCAGCATAGATGCCGTTTAGATGTTCACGCATTTTAATGATACGTTTTGCGGCAATTTCAATGTCACTCGCTTGACCTTGAGCGCCACCTAGAGGTTGGTGAATCATGATTTCGCTATTAGGCAAAGCATAGCGCTTTCCTTTTGCTCCGGCACAAAGCAGGAACGATCCCATAGATGCAGCTAATCCAACACAGATCGTTGATACATCTGGTTTAATATATTGCATCGTGTCATAGATAGCCATACCGGCTGTAATTGATCCACCAGGGCTGTTTATGTAGATGCTGATGTCTTTGTCAGGATCTTCTGCCTGTAGGAATAAGAGCTGAGCTACAATACTATTAGCTACCTGATCATTAATAGGTGTTCCCAAAAAGATAATACGATCTTTTAATAAACGGGAATAGATATCGTAAGCGCGTTCTCCACGATTTGTTTGTTCAATTACAGTTGGAATTAGATTCATATTCATTCACGTTCCTCCTCCCTTTTCTTACAATAATCATACACAATTGGTCAATAAAGGTCAAACAAAATCAGAACTCTACTCCATTATTTAACCCAAAAAATGTATATTTTAAACCTTGTCTAAAAAATTACAGAGCGGTTCTTTTGTTACTGGCACGTACACAGCTTGTAATCGCGCCGAAGAAATATATATTGACCAACATTCCGAGTAAAAATCCTAATAAAGGGATTTGGATGATAAGTACTAATAGGAATACACCAATAAATTCAGCAAATAAAGGTGAGATTTTCCACTGAAAAAAACTTATTAACCTTTGTCCCAACCAAGTGCCAACATACACTTTCCCTAAAATAAGGAGCAGGGTGTAGGCGATTGCAATAATGAAACCTACAGGAATACCAACAACAGTAAGTAACATCACAATACTAAGCAATGGAGCCATGATAAAAATAAACAAGCCGACCCCAAATTGTTTAAAAGGATGGCGAGTGTGCAAGTGTTGGCTCACATTGTATAGAGAACCAGCAAAGAAATAACGGATAAGTAGCCAAAAAATCAATGTACTTAAGCATGAAGAGACAGACATCATTAACATAAAGGAGCCGTAGGAAGGTCTAGGTTCAATAATAGTATGCTTATGCTGTCCCTTGATATTAGCTCCAGCATCAATTTGAGCAGGCTCAAATGATGTATAAATAAGATCACCTTGAATTGTAGCTGTAGGCTTAAGATGAAGAGATTCTACTTGGAATAGGGATGTACCTTCCCCTAATAAACCTGAAATCGTGGCTTGAGTGTAGAACCCATTTGTCTCTTTCCCAACACGTCCTTCTATGTTCATTTCATTGACAAAACCTAAAATACTGCCGTTCACGTTCCCAGATTGATTGACACGAAGCTCATCAGCACCTGCCGATATGTTCTTCTGGACAGTACCTGAGACAGTGAGTGCTTGAGAATAGGAGCGTATGTTACCGCCTACTGTCCCTGATACGTTTGTAAGATAAGCAAATGAGATTACATCTCCTGTGACAGTCCCTTTTATATCGATCGTTTCTGCAAAAGCATATAAGTCCCCATCTATTGTTCCATCAATCACTACTTTACTGGCGTTTGTTATAACATCCCCGTGATGTATCTCATTAGACTTTACTTGATATAGCTCTCCATTATGGAGATTGATAGCATAAGCAGAACTAGCCAAGATAAAACAAAAAACAAGCAAGAAAGAGAGGTAGAATATTCTCTTACTCATTATCTAGTTCTCCAGTTATTCGCGTTCATTTTGCTGGACAGGCGAATAGAATATAATAGGATGGCTAGAACAAACAAAATAGAAGAGATAAAGCCAATGAGGTAAAAATTCTTAAACATCAGTAAAATCATTGTTGCTTTTTCTTTTAACCAGAACATAGAGCTCCAGATCGATTGCCACTGAAATAAAGAATTAATTGCACTATTCCAGTCATTTAGCCAGTTGATTCCAGCTAAGAGCATGACAAGAAAGAAACCAAGGGATGCTCCAAAAACAAAGCGTAGACGATGAACAAATAGGTGGTGACGGTTTTGATTAAAGGTTGCAATTTGATTAATTTGATCGCAAACGTTTTTTTCCAAGTGGATAGGTGGAAGCGTTGGTGTTGTTAAATGAATGGCTTTTACAAGCTCTGCCTGCTCTTCAAGAAAAGTAGCGTATAGTTTTTGACACTCGGAGCAGCTTTGCAAATGGCTGGCCACTTGTTGATGTTCCTCTTGGATTAATTCACCGTCTGCATACATCATGAAAGTAAACTCATCCGGATGTTGCATTGTATACACTCCTTTCTATTGATTTATGGCTCAGCAACTCTTTTAAAAATTTCCGGGAACGGAATAGACGGGTACCAACCGTATTTTTGCTCATTCCTACAATGGCGCCAATTTCTTCATAGCTTAGCTCATCCACAAAACGAAGAGTAACAATTAATCGATCTACTTCCTCCAAGTGATATAACAGTTCTTGAATATGGGAGTAAAACTCCTTTTTCATAAATAAGGTTTCCGGTGTTTCAACGGATTTTTGTTGTTTATTTACTTGGTGATACAATTGGTCGTCCTTCATGGTAATTTCCTTCTTTTTTCTAAGGAAATCGATGCAGGTATTTGAGGATAAGCGGTATAGCCAAGAATGGAAAGGGTAGGATTGATCAAATTTATTTAGGTTTTGGGCTACTTTTAGCCAAATATCATTGCATACGTCCTGAGAATCATGATAGGAATAGACCATTTTGAGGACGATGCGCTGCACGCGCTGATCAAAAAGCTCAACAAGTAGAGGAAAAGAATCAGCATCCCCTTTTAAAAATTTCAGGATATATTCTAGGGCTTTTCGATTTAGCGCATAAAGATCTTCGCGTGATTGCTCTTCCACATTCGGTCCTCCTTTCTAGTACTAGTACGTAAGTTTCATCTTAAAAATTTCGTTACTCTAAATCCTTTTCTTCATTCGACTTATGGGGGTCTTCTTCCTTCAAATCTTTTCCAGTATCTTCTGTTAGGTCAATCATGACCCTCATTTTTGCCTTCATTTTTTTTCCTTTAATAATGGTGTAGTCTGTAATGTCTCGATGTTCTAAGCGACTAATTGCCTCCGCTAATTCCTCTGAAGTTAAATAGGGCTGAATTGTTAGAAGGCATTCATCTTCATTTGATTCCTGATAAATGAGAAATAATTGTTCTTCCATATTGATAGGCCTCCCTAGTATTTATCCACAAAGTTATCAACAGGTTGTGCACAAAACATTTGTTCGTGGAATTGTTTATGGTTATTATGTAACAACAGCACTAGATCATACGGAGGCAGACGGGTTATTATACGTAAATAATTATGCATTGTGCAGAGGAAGCTTTACTCCTTGGTTTGTTTTTGAATGTTCTGTACAATGTAAGGGGGACTGTACACCAAACAAACGGGGGTGATGGAAATTGAGTTCCATGATTATTGCAGTTGTTGTCATTGTCGGTATCATAGTTGGATGTTCGATTTGGGCCATAAATAAAGGATATTCTTACAAAAACAAAATAGACGATATAGATGAGTAAAAGAAAAAACACACCGCATGCAGGTGTGTTTTCCTTTTATAAGACAAGAAATTTTGTTAGATAGAAAAGATCACATAATAATTGCTATTACGTTAAAACAAAGACTTAATATCACCGGTATTAGGGTTTACGATATACCAGCCGTAGGTGTTAATATAACGATCTCCGCTCTGGAAATTATTTACCACTTCTTGATAAATCTGGATAACATAATTTCCGCGTTCATCATCGTGATCATAGGCAATCGTGAAATTCTCCGGTACCTCTTTCCCATATTTCTGGCGTACCAATTCTACAGCTTGATACTTAGAATAGGTTTTGCTTGTCGGGAGTTTACCGATGTAGACAGAGAGCGATTTCCCATCGTATACGATCGGTTTTCCAAGGTTTTCTGCTGCAAAACGAACAGGGACATATGCTGTATTTTTGTATAGAAATCCTTGTGTTTGAACAGGTGGTGATTTAGGTACACCATCGAAGTAAAAAGTAATCGGCTTTTCCATATCTGGTTTGACAGCCATTTCTGAAGCGGCATAGGCGATAGAGGAGGATAATAGAGCCCCGATTCCAATGCCAATTGCTAACGATTTTACATTTAACTTACCCATACGTAAATAAGCCCCACTTATCTTTATTTTTGTTAATCACAGTATGACAAATGATGACAAAATCTGCAAAAGTCGTGGGTAATAGGAAATTGTATCTAACGATCATAAATAATAGGTAGAAATTTAGTATTTCGCCCTGTAAAACCTCGTATCATGTGAGATATTTCATTTCATCATAGGATTACTGGAGTGTCATCTCATTCTCAAGCACTACAGAGGCCAAAGAAAGCTGATAACGAAAGCAAAACTGAGTAGAAAGAACCACTTGCTTAGTAGTAATTAGTTACAAGATGATTGCGCTTTCAGAAATACCTAGTCATCTAAAGGCATTTGTTGCTTGGACAAGGTTAGTGTTTATCGCAGAAGCATTACTACATAAAGAAACATCCATGACATTGTTAACCACCCTACACAAAATAGTACCTTCCGCATAAATATCACCAACTTTTGGAATAATCTGATAATATTATAGCAAAGGAATTATGTAATGGATATCATTTTTGAAGAATCAGCTAAAATTAGATGCAGCTTCATTTTTACACACATAAAAACCTCCGTAATAAACGGAGGCTTCGAGGTTTACCTAATATGGTACGCCCGATAGGAATCGAACCTACGCACGCGGTTCCGGAGACCGCTGCTCTATCCACTGAGCTACGGGCGCATATGTTTCAGACAACAAAGTTTATTATATACGAAAATGGAGCATAGGACAACTTTTTTACTGTATGATTAAAAAGAGCAACAAAAAAGAGTCTTTGCCGAGCCAATCTTGATATACTGTATGATAAGTGTGCCAATACAAGATACGTCTTGGCAGGAAAATTGCATGAACGCTATAATAGAGGAAGAGAGTAAGGAAGGGTGGAAAGAAGTTGTTGGAGCTATCGACAGCTTGATGGTTTCTGACGGGAGGAGGAATGCAATATGAATATGAGCTTAGGTTTGTATCAAGAACAGACGTTAAAGTTAGTGATGACGCCTGAATTGCGTCAAGCTATTACGATATTGCAGTTTTCGGCCATTGATCTGATGAATTATTTGCAGGAACAAGCGATCGAAAATCCAGTGATTGATCTTCAGGAAATTGCTATTGCCCAAGAACCGTTGCCTGTAGATAAACGGGAAAAGAGCTTGGATTTTGATTGGAAGGAATTATTGAATAATCCGGGGCATAATGATTTTTCAGTCAACAGAGATGAAAGCGCCTACAATCCTCTAGATTATGTGAGTGATACACGAACCACCTTATTTTCGCATTTAGAAGAACAACTCGGTTATGTAAAAAGATTGACGCCAGTACAACGTCAGATTGCCCAATATATTATAGGAAATCTCGATGAGCGAGGTTATCTAGAAGTGCCTGTCACTGACATTAAGGAGCGGTTAGGAGTTGATTTGGAGGAGGTAGAGGATGTTCTTCGAGTGATTCAGCATTTAGACCCGGCTGGTGTAGCTGCGCGTTCGCTAGAAGAATGCTTGCTGTTACAACTAGAGCATGAGGGACAGGATGACGAACATATCGTAGAAGTCATTAAGCATCATCTAGTTGATCTGGCAAATAATCGTTTTGGAAAAATTGCTGAACAGCTTCATATAAGCGTAGGGGATGTACAACGGATTGCTGATTTGGTTCGTACGCTGAATCCGAGACCTGGAGTGGCTTATAGCAGCGCAGATATACGCTACATTGTGCCTGATGTTACAGTTGAAAAGGTAATGGGAGAGTATATTGTCATTGTCAACGATTCTTCGTTACCGCGATTGTCTATCAATCCCTTTTATGAACGAATGCTAAAAGAGAAAACCGAGAAGGATGAGGCTCGGCAATTTGTTCATGAAAAACTAAATGCAGCGGTGTGGCTTGCAAAAAGTCTAGAGCAAAGAAGAATGACCCTGTTGCGTGTAACACAGGCGATTGTTGACTTGCAGAATGACTTTTTTGAGAAAGGGATTCATTATTTAAAACCGATGACGCAAAAAGATATTGCAGAGCGAGTTCAATTGCATGAATCTACAATCAGTCGAGCTACCAGTAATAAATATGTACAAACTCCCCGCGGTGTTTTCGAATTAAAGTACTTCTTTACTTCGGCCCTGTCCACAGCAAGTGGAGAAGCGGCATCTTCAGAAAGCGTGAAGAAACGAATTAAAGCTTTCATTGACAAAGAAGATCGGAATAAACCATATTCGGATCAAAAGCTAGCGGAATTGCTGGAGAAAGAAGGGATTGAAATCTCCCGGCGTACCGTGGCTAAGTATCGAGAGGAAATGCTGATCTCATCGTCTGCTAAACGAAAACGCTTTTTGTAATGATAAAAAGAATGTAAAATAAGAGAAGATAAAGGAGCCAACCCGTTACCATGGCTAGCGAAGAAAGCAAAGGATTACAATCAGATCATATTGAAATGATTTTATATGGTAGGCCCGGCTGTCACTTGTGTGATGATGTTGAGGAGCATATCAGACGATTAGCTGAGGAATTTCCGATCACGTATAAAGTTGTCGACATCACTTTAGATATGCGATTAGAGGAAAAGTACATGTTTACGATTCCCGTAGTTGAAATTAACGGGCTAGAAGCTTTTGTATCTGTAGACTCGGTTGTTACCGAGGAGGAATTACGCCTATATTTGCAAGAAAAAATGGGTAAATGTGAATAAATTAAGATTTCTCTTTTGGCTTCTTGTCAGCTAGCAGAGTGTATGCTACATTAAGAGTAAGCATTCTGCTTATTTTTTTGAAAGCTGCGGGACATAATTTGTATGATGTGGGACGTTTGGAGTCCCGTTGAGACTGGAAAAGGATGAGTGTGGAATGCGTACTTTATTAAATATCCAAAACAAGCTTGTTCCCGACCTCGTACAAGTATTGCGTAAACGATACGATCTTATGCAGTCGATTCGTCATTTGCAGCCTGTCGGTCGCAGGGCGTTAGCACAGAATTTACAAACGACTGAGCGCATCCTCAGGTCAGAAGTAGAGCTCCTCAAAGATATGGGCTTAATTCACGTCAGCCCGATTGGTATGAGCTGTACGGAAGAGGGAATCCAGCTTTTAAAAGAGATGGATTCTATGGCAGATGAACTGTTCGGCTTTAACGACCTTGCTCTACAATTACAACACATCTTACATATTCCTAAAGTAATTGTGGTTGCTGGTGACGTCGACGTATCGGAATGGGGTAAAAAGGAATTGGGACGAGTAGGAGCCCGGATATTAAAACAAGTAGTTCAAGAAGGTGACGTGGTTGCTGTTACAGGTGGGTCCACGATTGTATCGGTAGCTGAGCATGTTACTCCTTCCTCGCATTTTCGTGATGTACAATTTGTGCCAGCGCGTGGTGGACTTGGGGAAAAGGTAGAAATGCAGGCTAATACGATTGCTTCTTCTCTTGCTGCAAAGTCAGGTGGAACCTATCATCTATTGCATGTGCCTGATCGTTTAAGCCCTGATGTAGTTCAATCCTTATTGGGAGAAGCACAGATTGCCGAGGTTATGCAACTGCTTCACAAAACTAGGGTGGTTATACATGGAATTGGTGATGGAATGGCCATGGCTATGCGACGTAAGTACACAGAAGAAGAGCTTGAAGTACTACGAGAGCTTGGGGCTGTTGGTGAAGCATTTGGATATTACTTTAATGCGGCAGGAGAAACTATCTATAAAATGCCGACCATTGGCTTGTCCCTAGAAGACGTGAAGCGAGCTGATGTAGTTTTATCCTTAGGTGGAGGCAGTAGCAAAGCAAAAGCAATCATGGCCTTTGCCAAACAAGCATGCCAAACTGTTTTAATTACCGATGAAGGTGCGGCTCGAGCCATTTTGGAAGAGCATCGTCAATCCTCTGCTACAATCTAAAATAACAGTTGCAGCCTTGGTATGTTTTGTAATTGTGTGTGGATACACTAATCATTGGAATTTGATTTTGTATCAGCTCTAGTGAAGCCTGCCTTGCAAACAAATAGTGTGGAGAGTTATAAACAGATCACACGTTTGACAAGTAAAGGACTAGGGTAAAAAGATTTGTAGACATGGAATTGGTTGGATAAAGTTTGACATACTAAAAACAAAGGCTTTTTATTCGTAACATGGTTTTGTAATCGTCTGGTCATAGTAAGCTATGAACTGGTTCGATATAGATTCTCTAAAAAATTATTCTAAGAGTGGAACTTAGGAGGTTATCTACATGGTAAAAGTAGGAATTAACGGTTTTGGACGAATTGGACGTAACGTATTCCGTGCAGCTCTAAACAACCCAGCAGTTGAAATTGTTGCAGTAAATGACTTGACAGATGCAGTAACATTAGCGCATCTTTTGAAATATGACACTGTACATGGCAAATTGAATGCTACTGTTGAAGTAAAAGGAAACAGCCTAATTGTTAATGGCAAAGAAGTAAAAGTTCTAGCTGAGCGTGAACCTGCTAAATTGCCTTGGGGCGAGCTAGGTGTTGAAATCGTAGTTGAATCTACTGGTCGTTTCACAAAACGTGAAGATGCTGCGAAACACCTTGAGGGTGGAGCTAAGAAAGTAGTTATCTCCGCACCTGCTACAAACGAAGATATCACAATCGTTATGGGTGTTAACCACGAACAATATGATCCAGCAGCTCACACTGTAATCTCTAACGCTTCTTGCACAACAAACTGCTTGGCACCATTTGCAAAAGTATTGAACGACAAATTCGGAATCGTTAAAGGTCTGATGACTACTGTTCACTCTTACACAAATGACCAACAAATTCTTGATCTGCCACACAAAGACCTTCGTCGTGCTCGTGCAGCGGCTGAGAACATTATCCCAACTTCTACTGGTGCAGCGAAAGCCGTATCTTTGGTATTGCCTGAGTTGAAAGGTAAACTAAACGGTTTTGCAATGCGTGTACCAACTCCAAACGTGTCTGTAGTTGACCTAGTTGTTGAAACAAAAACTTCTACAACAGTTGAAGAAGTAAACGCAGCTCTTAAAGAAGCTTCCGAAGGCGCATTGAAAGGTATCATGGGATACTCTGAAGAGCCACTAGTTTCTTGCGACTATAATGGTAACCCTGATTCTTCTTCCATTGATGCTCTATCTACAATGGTAATGGAAGGCAACATGGTTAAAGTAGTTTCTTGGTATGATAACGAGTCTGGTTACTCCAACCGTGTAGTAGATCTTTGCAAATACATTGCTGAAAAAGGTCTGTAAGCCATACAAACTTTCATGTAATGTGAAAAGGGAGAGCTTCTCTCCCTTTTCCACTATGTATAAGCTAGATTAAGCAAGTATTTAGTCAGGTAACAAGTCTGAGGGGGGTACCTTCCGTGAACAAAAAGTCCATTCGCGATATAGAATTAGCAGGTAAACGTGTGTTTTGTCGAGTAGATTTTAACGTCCCAATGCAAGATGGCGTAATTACAGACGACACGCGTATTCGTGCTGCTGTTCCAACTATTCAATATTTAATCGATAACCATGCTAAAGTCATTTTGGCTAGCCATTTCGGCCGTCCAAAAGGTGAAGTAGTGGAAGAAATGCGTCTTACTGCGGTAGGCGAACATCTAGCTTCTCTTCTTGGCAAACCCGTAAAAAAACTGAACGATTCAATTGGCGCAGAGGTTGAGTCTGCTGTTCAAGCGATGAAGGAAGGCGACGTAATCCTTCTTGAAAATGTTCGTTTCCATAAAGGGGAAGAAAAGAACGATCCTGAGCTAGCAAAAAGCTTTGCAAGCCTTGCTGACCTGTTTGTAAACGATGCATTTGGTACAGCTCATCGTGCACATGCAACGACTGCGGGTATCGCTCAGCACATTCCAGCAGTAGCTGGCTTGTTGATGGAAAAAGAGATTCAATTCATGGGTGGTGCTTTGTCCAAGCCTGAGCGTCCTTTCACAGCAATTGTGGGTGGAGCGAAAGTAAAAGACAAAATCGGCGTAATTGAAAATCTGTTGGGCAAAGTAGACACTTTGATCATCGGTGGCGGTATGGCTAACACTTTCATCAAAGCACAAGGTTACAATGTTGGGGCTTCCCTTTGTGAAGAAGATAAGCTGGATCTTGCTCGCACGTTGATGGAGCAAGCAAAAGAGCGCAATGTGAATCTGCTTATGCCAGTGGACGTAGTGGTTGCTGATAAATTTGCAGCAGATGCCAATACGCAAGTGGTAAGCATTGACGCGATTCCAGAAGGGTGGATGGCCCTCGATATCGGACCAAAGACCGTGGATAACTACCGTGATGCAATTGTTCCTTCTAAAACAGTAGTCTGGAACGGACCTATGGGTGTATTCGAAATGGATGCTTTTGCAAGTGGTACGATTGCTGTTGCTAACGCAATGGAAGAATGCCAGGGCACAACAATCATCGGTGGTGGTGATTCTGTAGCGGCTGTAGAAAAAGCAGGTGTAGCAGATAAGATGACCCACATTTCTACTGGTGGTGGAGCTTCCCTTGAGTTCATGGAAGGTAAAGAGCTACCAGGCGTAACCGCATTGCAAGACAAGTAAAATGCTATCTTTTGTAAAAGGTGAGGAGTGGAAGTAATGAGAACACCAATTATTGCTGGGAACTGGAAGATGTTCAAAACAATCGCGGAAGCAACTACGTTTGCCTCTCAATTACCAAAAGAGGATCAAGCTCCTCAAATTGAAAAAGTAATCTGCGCACCTTTCACAAACTTGCCAGCATTGGCTGAGCAATTCAAAGGTACTCCTTATAAATTAGGTGCTCAAAACGTGCATTTTGAAGAAACAGGTGCATTTACCGGTGAAATCAGCCCGCTAATGTTAAAAGAGCTAGGTGTTGAATACGTGATTATCGGACATTCCGAGCGTCGCCAATACTTCAACGAAACAGACGAAACGGTGAACAAAAAAGCAAAAGCAATCCTTGCTCATGGTATGAAGCCAATTGTTTGCGTAGGGGAGTCCCTAGAAGAGTACGAGGCTAATATCACTGAAAACGTGGTTCGTACGCAAACAGAAGCTGCTCTTAGCGGTCTAACTGCTGAGCAAGTAAAAGAAACTGTAATTGCTTATGAGCCAATTTGGGCAATCGGTACAGGTAAATCTTCTACGGCTGAAAATGCTAATAAAACGATCGCTTTCATCCGCAGTGTAATTACTGGTGCATTTGATGCTAACACAGCAGCTCAAGTACGCATTCAATACGGTGGTAGCGTGAAACCTGAAAATGTGGCAAGCTATATGGGTGAGTCCGACATTGATGGAGCACTAGTTGGCGGAGCGAGCCTAACTGTTGAAGGCTACATGGGCTTAGTCAACGGAGTACAACAGTAGGAGGGGAAGCTATATGGCTAACAGACCAAAACCAGTTGCGTTAATTATTATGGACGGGTTTGGTCTTCGCACGAATGATTACGGTAATGCTGTTAATCAAGCGAAAAAACCAAACTACGAGCGATTGATGAATGATTACCCGAATGCTACCTTGCTAGCATCTGGTCTTGAAGTAGGTCTTCCAGAAGGACAAATGGGTAACTCCGAGGTAGGTCACTTGAATCTTGGTGCAGGACGCATCATTTATCAGGATCTTACTCGCATCACCAAGTCCATTAAAGAAGGCGCATTTTTTGAAAACGAAACATTGATCGCTGCTTTTAAGCATGCGAAAGAGAATAACAAAAAGGTTCACTTCTTTGGTTTATTGTCTGATGGCGGTGTTCATAGCCACATCAACCATCTACTTGCTCTGCTTGAGCTTGCAAAAAAGGAAAACGCAGAGGATGTATTTGTCCACGGATTCCTAGATGGTCGCGATGTAGCTCCTGATAGTGCCGTTACCTACATTGAAGAAGTACAACGTAAGATGGATGAGCTTGGCGTTGGTAAAATCGCGACTGTCCAAGGCCGTTATTACGCTATGGACCGTGATAAACGCTGGGAACGCGTTGAAAAGGCATACCGTGCTATGGTATATGGCGATGCCCCTCATTACTCTGATGCAATCAAGGCAGTAAAGGAATCCTATGAGAAATCTGTCATGGATGAATTCGTTATGCCTGCTGTAATGGTTGATGAGAATGACCAGCCGATTGGGAAAGTAGAAGACGGTGATTCAGTTATCTTCTTCAATTTCCGTCCTGACCGTGCTATCCAAACCTCTCAAGCGTTCACGAATGAGGATTTCCGTGGATTTGACCGTGGAGAGAATTATCCGAAAGACCTACACTTTGTATGCTTAACGAAATTCTCTGAGTCAGTCGATGGATATGTAGCCTACAAACCAACAAACCTAGATAACACGCTAGGTGAAGTGTTAGCTCAAAATAATCTGAAGCAATTGCGCATCGCGGAAACAGAAAAATATCCGCATGTAACGTTCTTTTTCAGTGGCGGTCGTGAGCAGGAGTTCCCAGGTGAGACGCGTATTTTGATTCCTTCTCCAAAGGTAGCTACCTATGACCTACAACCAGAAATGAGCGCTTATGAACTAACTGATGCAGTAGTGAAGGAAATTGAAGAAGAAAACTTCGATACAATCATTCTTAACTTTGCAAACTGTGATATGGTTGGCCATTCAGGTATGATGGAGCCTACCATTAAAGCTGTTGAAACTGTTGATGCTTGCGTAGGTCGCGTAGCAGACGCTATTATTGCTAAGGGCGGAGTAGCTATCATCACAGCCGATCACGGAAACGCTGATTGGATGCTTACAGAAGAAGGCAGACCAATCACTTCTCATAGCACAAACCCTGTTCCAGTTATTGTGACCAAAAAAGGTATCGACCTGAGAGCAGATGGTATTCTAGCTGATTTGTCTCCTACTATGTTGGAGCTATTAGGTGTAGAACAACCAGCCGAAATGACAGGAAAATCTATTATTAAATAAGAATAAGAGAATAAGGAGATGGCATTTATGACAACAATTATTACTGATATTTACGCTCGCGAAATTCTGGATTCCCGTGGTAACCCAACTCTAGAGGTAGAAGTATACTTGGAAGACGGTTCTATGGGCCGTGCAGCAGTTCCATCTGGTGCTTCCACTGGTGCACACGAAGCAGTTGAGCTTCGCGATGGTGACAAATCTCGTTACCTAGGTAAAGGTGTAACAAAAGCTGTTGCAAACGTAAACGATACAATCGCACCTGAGCTAATCGGTATGGACGCTACTGACCAAGTTGGTATCGACATGACGATGATCGCTTTAGACGGTACTCCAAACAAAGCAAAATTGGGTGCTAACGCTATCCTAGGTGTATCTATGGCAGTAGCTCGTGCAGCAGCTACTTCTCTAGGTGTTTCCTTGTACAACTACATGGGTGGATTCAACGCGAAAACTCTTCCAGTTCCTATGATGAACATCCTTAACGGTGGAGAGCACGCTGATAACACAGTAGATATTCAAGAATTCATGGTTATGCCAGTAAATGCTCCTTCTTTCAAAGAAGCTCTACGTATGGGTTCTGAAATCTTCCACTCCTTGAAAAAGGTTCTTCATGATAAAGGCCTTAACACAGCAGTAGGTGACGAAGGTGGTTTCGCTCCTAACTTGAAATCCAACGAAGAAGCGATCACTACAATCCTAGAAGCTATCAAAGCTGCTGGATACGAAGCTGGTAAAGACGTATTCATCGCTCTTGACGTAGCTGCTACTGAAATGTTCAAAGATGGCAAATACCACTTCACTGGTGAAGGCGTAGTAAAAACGACAGAAGAAATGGTTGCTTTCTATGAAGGCCTAGTATCCAAATACCCAATCATCTCTATCGAGGACGGATTGGCTGAGGATGACTGGGAAGGTTGGAAGCTTCTAACTGACCGCCTAGGAAGCAAAGTTCAATTGGTTGGTGACGATTTGTTCGTAACCAACACGGAACGTCTAATTACTGGTATTGAAAAAGATACTGCTAACTCCATCTTGGTTAAAGTTAACCAAATCGGTACATTGACTGAGACTTTCGATGCAATCGAAATGGCTAAACGCGCTGGTTACACAGCAGTTATCTCTCACCGTTCTGGTGAAACAGAAGATTCCACAATCGCTGACATCGCGGTTGCAACTAACGCTGGTCAAATTAAAACAGGTGCTCCATCCCGTACAGACCGTGTTGCGAAATACAACCAATTGCTTCGTTTGGAAGATGAATTGGGTGAAACAGCTCGTTACGGTGGCCGTGCAGCATTCTACAACCTTAAAAAATAAGCTTCGTTTTATACGAAAAGACATCTTTGCTTTTGCAAGGGTGTCTTTTTTTGTTCATGGAACAAAAAGGTCGAACAAGGAGCATTGAATGCGCAGGAGTGGTATACCTTGGTAGAGATGCATTATCGCCATCATCCCTTACAAAAAGAGCATTGCAAGCATTTTTATCACGGATTAAGCAGCAAAAACAAAGAAGCTCTGATGTCATTTGGACGATCAGAGCTTTTGACTATATCAGGAAAGGCGCTCGTCTGATATATTTTTGATGTGTTCGGAAGAGTAAATGAATTATTTCTTTTCAGACAACCATTTAGATACTGCTGATATTTCCTTTGCATCTTGAAGAACACCTTTTGGCATAGTACCTTTACCGTTTTTGATGACATCACTTATCGCTTTTTCATCAAGCTGTGAGCCGATGTTTGCAAGTGCGGGACCCACCATGCCTTCCAGGTTTTGACCGTGACAGGATGTACATTTTTGTTTAACAATTTCTTCAGCATTGATATTGGTAGTTCCACCAGCTCCGCCGCCCTTTGCTTCTTCGCCATGTTTAGGCGGATAAATAATAGAGGCTACGAGGAACAGTACGAAAACGAGGAACAAGATACCAAAAGAGAACCCAAATGCTTTCGCCGAGTCAACTACGTCGTTTTGATTCACGTCTTTCTTAAAGTTTGAACCAGCCATGCGAAAGGAACCTCCTAAATACTAGATATAAGAATGAAACCTACTTGCATTTTACGGGAAAAGCAGTGTACTTGCAAGGAAAGTGACACACTAGTTCACAATGTACACAATTCTGACAATATTTAAAGAACTTATGCTTTCTTACCTTATTATAGAAACATATTCAAAATGATGGATAAAGTAAGCGCTTTTATCGGTAAAAAAGGTAAAGATTAAAAGTGAAATAAATTGATTAATCTAAAAAAGTCTGACATTTATCATTATAAAACCTTGGCAATTTTTTGTATAGGGAATCCATTGTCTGGAAGTGTATGGAAAGGATGTTTCAGCAAGTTGTTGTTCCCTTTTAATTGTGGTAAAGTAAAGATTATAGACAATGAAGGGTCGGTTGTACTTACATTGTAACGAGGTGAAATTTTATGCTAGCTTTACTTGCAAAGATTTTCTTAATAGTTTCCGCTATCGGTTTAATTCTTGTCGTTCTTCTGCAATCTGGTAAAAGCGCCGGTCTTTCTGGTGCAATTAGCGGTGGGGCTGAACAACTTGTTGGTAAACAGAAAGCAAGAGGAATGGATGCTGTTTTAGGTAAAATCACAGTGGTTCTCGCTGTATTATTTATGCTATCCGCTATCTTGCTGGCATTCTTCCTTCAAGCAAAGTAAATGGTAAAAAGACAGCAGACGCTTTTGTGTTGCTGTCTTTTTTTGTACGCATTTCTACATATGATGGTACAAAGAAATAAATGACGGGTACAATAGTAAGGAAAGTATTACGAGAGAAGAACATGTTTTGTGTTAAACATAACTTGGCATACTAAAACATAATCAAGAAAAAAGGAGCTTTTACATGAAAGATATAGATATCCTTTCCTTTATGAGGGAACAGGCGTATCATCCGATGACAATACATGAACTAGAAGAAGCGTTTGGCTTACAGAACTCAAACGATTTTAAGCAGCTAGTAAAAACCTTGAATCAGCTTGAGGATAATGGGGAAGTTGTACGTACACGTGCAAACCGCTATGGGATTCCAGAAAAAATGAACTTGTTTCGCGGTAGGCTACAAAACCATCCTAAAGGGTTTGGCTTTGTCATTCCTGAGACTCAAGGCGAAGAGGATGTGTATGTGCACTCTAATGATATGCAGGGAGCAATGCACGGGGATACGGTATTAGTTCGAGTGGAAAAAGAAGCATTCGGAAGTCGGCTGGAGGGTAAAATCGTTCGGATAGTGGAACGTAGCACTCATACGATTGTCGGAACCTATCAGGATGAACGCCATTACGGCTTTGTTATTCCAGATGACAAGCGGATTGGTAAAGATATCTTTATTCCACAGCAAGCAGTAAATGGGGCTGTAGATGGCCATAAAGTGGTTGTACAGATCGTTAAGTACGCAGAGGGTAGAGGAAACCCCGAAGGAGAAATAACCGAGATTCTAGGGCATAAAAACGATCCTGGGGTGGATATCCTTTCGATTATTAGAAAGTTTAACTTACCAGAGGGCTTTCCCGATGATGTGCTTGCAGAAGCGGAAGCGGCTCCTGATCGGATTTCGGATGAAGAGATAAAAGGTAGACGCGACCTGCGTGAGCGCATGATGGTTACGATTGATGGAGCAGATGCAAAGGATTTGGACGATGCCGTTTCTCTGGAGCAATTAGAGAATGGGAATGTGCGTCTAGGCGTTCACATTGCTGATGTAAGCTATTATGTCAAAGGAAAATCAGCGCTAGATCAGGAAGCTTACAGACGTGGTACAAGCGTGTATCTAGTGGATCGAGTCATTCCGATGATCCCACACCGATTATCAAACGGTATTTGTAGCTTAAATCCAAAAGTGGATCGGTTAACGATTACCTGTGATATGGAATTTGATGCAGGGGCTAATGTTGTTTCGTATGATATCTATTTAAGTGTAATTCGAACCAACGAGCGAATGACATATGCAGATGTGCGTAGTATTTTAGTGGATCAGGATCAGGAGTTACGTGAGAAATATCAGGAATTAGTCCCGATGTTTGAAAGCATGGAAGAGCTTTGTCTCAAATTGCGTAAAAAACGGATGCAGCGCGGGGCTATCGATTTTGATTTCCGTGAGGCGAAAATTTATGTAGACGCTGAAGGAACACCAACCGATATCGGCTTCCGCACGCGCTCCATAGCTGAGCAAATCATTGAAGAGTTCATGCTCGCAGCCAATGAAACAGTTGCAGAACACTTCCATAAGCTGAAGCGTCCTTTTATTTACCGGATTCATGAAGATCCAAAGGAAGAAAAGCTACAAAACTTCATGGAGTTCATCACTAGCTTTGGGTACAGCGTGCGCGGCAAGGGAACGTCAGTTCATCCAAAAGCGTTACAGCAGCTGTTGGAGGAAATCAAGGGGACACCAGAAGAAGTCATTATTAGTACGGTATTGCTTCGTTCCATGAAACAAGCACGTTACGATGCGGAAAGTATGGGACACTTTGGGCTATCTACCGATTATTACACGCATTTTACTTCGCCTATTCGCCGTTATCCGGATTTAATTGTGCACCGAATGATTCGTTTATGGTTGGAGAAAAAACAGCTTGATGCGAAGGAAGAAGCATATTGGATTGCTGAAATGCCAATCATCGCAGAGCATACTTCACAACGAGAACGCGTAGCAGTAGATGCCGAGCGTGAAACAGACGATCTGAAAAAAGCTGAGTACATGCTACAGCATATTGGCGAAGAGTTCGAGGGCGTGATTTCAAGTGTCACCTCCTTCGGTATCTTTGTAGAGCTGCCAAATACGATTGAGGGATTAGTCCACGTTAGCTATCTAACAGATGACTATTATAATTACCATGAAAAAATGTACGCTCTGATCGGAGAACGTACAGGAAAGCAGTATCGCATTGGCGACGAGGTTTTGGTCCGTGTAACTACTGTTAATGTTGACGAACGCACCATTGACTTTGAAATCGTAGGTATGAAAAAGCCAAGTGAGCTACGATTTAACAGATCTCGTCAGGCAAAAGTGATTAATGGTAATGGCCGAGACAAGGATCGCGGTGGTAATCGAAAACAGCGTCGCTCGAAGTCTTATAAAGATACAGGTCCGGCGGCTGCGAAACGAAAGCATAAGCAGGAACGAAATCCAGGTGGTCAAAATACCCGTGGAAAAGATGCACAGCGTCGTTCAACTGGTAAAACAGAAGCGGGACGGTTTATCGCACTTCCAGGCCAAGAAAATCAGGAAGCAGTGGAATCCAAACAAAAGGGCTTTTGGGAGGATTTTGTAAGCTCCAAGCAAAAGAAAAAACGAAAATCCGTGGTAAAACAAGCGAAGCGTAAGCGGAGATAAGCGTGAAGAGACGCAAGAAGGCAATGGAGTACAAAGCATTGCCTTCTTGTCTTATTTTTGTTAAAATTAAAGGCACTACTCTTGCTCAGATGAGGTGATTTCCGTGACCGTTTCTAAAAAAGGAACAAAAACTGTAGCCCAAAACAGAAAAGCCCGACATGATTATCACATTGAAGAAGTGATGGAGGCAGGTATCGAGCTAACCGGTACGGAAATCAAGTCGATTCGAGGCGGACGAGTGCAGCTGAAGGATAGTTTTGCTCGTATTGTTAATGGAGAGCTTATTTTATATAACGTGCACATTAGCCCTTACGAACAAGGCAATCGATTCAATCATGAACCTGAACGAAATCGCCGTTTGTTAATGAAGCGTTTGGAGATTCTGAAATTGAACAGCTTGATTCGTGAACAGGGATATTCCCTTGTTCCGCTTAGCATTTATTTAAAAAACGGCTGGGCAAAGCTTGAGCTTGCTGTTGTCCGTGGGAAAAAGAATTATGACAAGCGTGAGGACCTGAAGAAAAAGGATGCCCAACGCGAGGTTGCGAGAGCTCTGAGAGACCGTCAGAAATATTAGAGGAAAAGAACGGCTTCAGGCGGCAGTTCTTCCAACTCTGCCAGTAACCCACATTGAGATTTTTACGTAAACTGTGGTAGTATAGGTGTACAACGATGGACGATTTGAGACATCGTTGCAAGCCATTTATTTTATATCAGGCTGTGTAGTAAAGAAAAACTGAATAAGTTTTCTTTGCTCTTTCTATCCTGGGGGCGTTTTGGATTCGACGGGGATGGTAGAGCATGAGAAGCGAGCCGGGGGGCTGCGGACCTCGTCAACAACGCGGAAAGCCATTAACTGGCAACAAACAACTTTCTCTAGCTGCCTAATCTCAGCTAGGTGCTACCACTCCATCGCCCATGTGGCGTGACTAGCACTCACTCTTAGTGGGATACGCCTGAGGCTTCCGTCTGGAGCCGATGGAAGAAGATCAATCAGACTAGGTAGCGGGTCAGCGCGTCACTCCGCGAATCCACTACCGAAACATAAATGAGTGACTGCGCTCGGAGATGCTCATGTATCGCTGTTTTCGGACGGGGGTTCGAATCCCCCCGCCTCCATAAAAGTACCGAAATTGGGAGATTTGACAGGTAAAAGCTGTTGAATCTCCCAATTTTCATTTTTATGAAGAATGATTTAGAAAATAGATGGAAACACACTTTTTTTTGCTAGGACAAGGAAAAGAAATCGTATTGAAAAATTAGTGTCAGTCTTTCGTGTGAAATGATCGAAAATTATGAAATCATGTTATTATCATCGATGAAACCATACCCGTATTTATATATTGGAGGCAAATATATAATGCAAAAAGAAAAATGGGGCGAAATACCTCTCATAATCCCACTTAATCCTATCGTAAATCCATCATTCATAGCTTGCAGTCATTCCTGTGAAAAAGGAAAACTGGAAATCTGTAACATTAATCTCGAAAATGGGAAAAAGAAAACCCTATATCCCACCCCTCACCAAATAGCGAAAATCTCAATCTCACCTACAGGCAATGTAATATACGGAGCTGAGCTTGATCAGCAAGATAACAAAAATGTAATCGCATTTTATACGATAGAGACCAATGAAAAACGTACAAATAAAATTGCAGTGATACCAGCTGACGAATATCGCAATAAATGGATGGAAACCAATAGCCTGAATGACGTTGAGGCTCATTTATCTGAAATATATGCCCTAGATGATCAGTACGCCATTTTTTTTATCTCAAATTCAGGGGTAGAGTATGGGAAACCTTATTATAGTGATATTTTCTTAATTGATTCGATTGAACCATCTGTTTATAAAATAACTTCAGATATAGGTCATAATGATAGTTTGCTTCGACTTGATAGCCTACAAGCTTTCTATGCCGATCAGCATTACTACTTCTATATGAAGACAGGTAGAATTTATGCGTATGAAAAACAAAGCATGTGGAGAGAGACAAAAGCAAGTGATCCTTACTATGACCATTTGGAAACCATCATGATTTTTAACACGAAAGATTTTATTGAACAAGTAAAAGCCAATCAGAGAACACTAAATGGAAAATTAATTGAGCAGGTTAATTACAATCAGACTTTGAGTGAAATAGATATAACAGCAGAAGGCATAAGCTATTTATGGGGCGACATTCCAAATGATGTACAATGCTTGATAAAATACAAGGCGAGCAACAATGAAAAAGATAAAATTTTTAATGAGACAAGAATAAAGGAATACAAAAATAGGGATGTACATGAAGATTGGCTGTATGAGCATATTGCCAAATTACAGAACAACATGAATGATAGGTATACGTTAGAAACTCGATATAATCATTATAATGTATTCCTAAGCGAAGATTTTGGTTAGACTGGGTATCCGAAATCAGTACCAATCAACCATAACTCACTTCCCCTGACAAACCACATCATATATGATTGAAATTATACAAAAAATGACTAATGAAAATCCCAGGAGGTGATAAGCAATGGCAATGAAGCGTAGTTTGTCAGAAACCGCAGCATCTCATGCAAAGCCAAGTATTGGAGGCGATACTTTGCATGGGGTGGATATTCAATAGAAAATCGCCCAAGTTAGCATAGATCATTTCTAATTTTTGGCTTTGCACCTTATTTTCATTGATTTAATGAATAGGGGGCAGTCAGAAATGAAATATGTGAGTGCAACAGCTATTTTACCCGAAAAGCTGCTTGTTGAAATTCAAAAATATATTCAAGGTGAAACCATATATATTCCCAAACCAAAAACGACACACCAAAAATGGGGCTCGCGTTCTGGCGGAAGAAAGCTCATTGATGATAGAAATACTGCCATTAGGCATGCATTCAAAAATGGAAAAACGATTCATCAATTAGCTGATGACCATTTTCTTTCGGTAGAGACGATTAAAAAAATTGTATATTCCAGTAAACAGGCGTGAAGATTGCTGCACTTATAATCTATTCCCAAGATTATAAGTGCTTTTTGTATGTCGAGTTCATTTCTGAATCAAAGACTGCATATCAAAGCACAAGCCAATTTTTTATAGTGAAAGAGTGAAGAAGGGAAGAAACTTGAGCCTTTTGAAAAGACTAGGTTTATGGATTTGGAGGGAACGATATGGTGGAGCCATTTATTCAAAATCATCAATATAACTTTATAAAGAAGCAAATAGATATTCTGCGGAACGCTACCTTAACTGTTGCTGATCCTAAAGTAATGGAAGCGGTGAGGTATGGAGCAGAAGTAAAAGTAATAGACGTGTTTCCTACCGTTACGGATATTCAAAAACAATTGTTGGGGAGAATCTCTTTCATAAAAGCGGAAGAGTTTCAGGATTATCTCCGTTCATTAACACCCTACTTACTTGAATTTCCACATGTGACTGAAAAACAGATCAGGAAGCTATTCCCCAAAAATAAAAAGCTTAAGGTTCCTGATTTAGAAACGATTGACTTCCTCAAGGTAACCTATCTTGGCTGGATTAACATTTCTAGTAATAAACTATTCATTGTTTATCATTTGAAGGGGAAAGCCGTTGGGATTGAAGGGAGATATTCTCTTGTACACAAGAAAAACATATGTGCATTATGCCATGGATATGCGGATGTTGCTTTATTTTCAGCGATCTCGAAATCAAGAGCTGCTCATGTATCCTCTGATTATTACAAAGCGGTTGGTCAGTATATATGTATCAATAGTCATGAGTGTAACAGCAGGATTACGGATGTTACTGCCTTAGAGAGGTTTATTGAGGATGTAATAGGCTAAATCAGTTCTAGTTGGTATTAACTCATATAAAATACTCACCCCTCATTGAACCTTTCGTAACCTGATAAGTCACAGCTTAATCAATGGCTGAACAATAGACATTTCTAAGAGAATAACTATCGATGCACTATCATATCGCAAATCAAAAGACACCTTATAATTCAGGTGTCTTTTTTTGTATATTACACGGGGCTTCCAGAATAACATTTATATGATGACGAACCTTTGTTGAATATTTGATGCAGTCCCGCCAACCTCAATTTGTTCGATTTTCCCCTGTTTAATAGAAAGTCTTGAAATAATGGTGGAAGGCTGATTCATGCTGTGACCCTGAGAGAAAGCTAAGCGGTGAATGGCCTGATCAGAAATGAATTTATGCTTGTACAAATAGCATGCTAGTGCCCCACAGGATGTCCCTGTCGCACTTTCCTCTGGTATATCATACAAAGGGGCAAAGTTCCGACAAGCAGCAATCATTTCGTTTGTTGTATCCAATGTGAATAAATGAAAGCCAATAACCTGATATTTTTTGCTTAGTTGTGAGATCAGATCAAAATCAGGTGTAATGTTATGGAGAATCTCTAGGTTTTTTATGGGAACAAGGATATCTTTTAATCCCGTTGATCATCTGATTCAGAAAAGTGCTGGACTAGTTTATTTGGTCGATTCAAGAGACGTCTACCATTTTGACGATATATATGATAGGTCAATAACGCTGTAGGTGTAGAAGAGAAGGATCAATCATTTTATAGATAAACAAGTAGGAGGGTCTATATTGGAACGATTTACAGACGAGTATGGTCATAAATATTGCTTTAATATGGTAACTCATTATGGGGGCAAGATAGTCGTGCATTGCCCGAAATGTTCGAAAAACGCATATATTTCAATAGAATCTAATGAATATGTTCTAAGATGCGGAGCGTGTTATCATGCCGAAACGCAAATGGAAGCCTATAAATACTCGGCTAGAGGGGTATGCCAGCATTGTGAAAGATACTTCAATCTGGAAGTAAAGGATGAAAAGCAACTAACCCAAAAACAACTGAATATAGCTTGCCCTCATTGTCAGACAATCAATCAAGTGCCAATGCATAGAGTGGCAGATTATCGTTGGCGATATCAGGATATTCGAGGTGGGAGGGATCCCATTTTTCATATGGAGCTATACTATTTGGATTATTTTCGCGGGAAACCGGTGTGGGCTGTAAATCGAGAGCATTTGAGCTATCTGATATCCTATACGTCAGCCACCTTGCGTGAAAAACCAGCAAATGGTCCTATGCGAACTGCTTCTCATTCCCTTCCTGCGTATATGAAAGAGGCGAAGAATCGGGACGCTATCGTAAAAATACTCCATAAGCTACAGAAAAAATTTGAAGATTAGCAAAGTCGAAAGAAATGAGTGGATTTATACGAATAAAGGTATGAGGGGGAGCGACAATTCATGCAATATGTAAGAGTGCCAGTAATGGAGGAGAATGAACTCTATTATTTTGAGATTGATGATCGCAGAGTCGCATATCGACAAATTGTGGTAACCGATAACGATCATTATACGGTATCGACTAGACCTGATTTTAAATTAAGTGAGATTGAAATAGAGTATGCAGACGATGAAGTGATAGATAAAGCTGAATTTGAAAGGCTATGGAACTTCGTGCTGGAACCATATAAGGCAGAATGGGATCAGATTAAAAGTGAGTATAGCATAGGGCAGGAAATCATGGGAGTCATCGAAATGTTTTATCCTCAGGGAATTATCATTAGGGTAAACGATAGCGTCTATGCAGTCACAGAGTACGAGGCTGTTAAGAGTCAGGTAAAACCAGAGTATTTATATCCTGGATATAGGATCAGTGGAGTCATCAATGGTTATGATGACAAGAATTTTTGGCTTGTTCTTGCAGCGTGCTCCATGACGGGAGAGCAAATTTCATCATCTATCCCGTAAGAGAAAAACAAGGATGGATTAACTCACGAGAGAAGACGGCAGGAGTTTCTAGAGGATAGATTGATGCCGCCCACCTCCCTTCTTGAGAATCAGGAGTTAATCATATCGGCTTACAAGTGAATTCAGTTTCTTTTAACGAAAGCATCTAGGAGGGGAAGACATGGACTGGCTAAACAAAGAAGTGGCAGGGGCATGGCGTGAGGAAGGAAAACGGTATGCTTCAGATGTAAACCGTTTTATCCGCGAAATAAAAGAGATGGAAGGAAAACAGGAGCCTGCGTATCCTTCAGATGATCAAAGGTCTCAATTGGCGGAAGAAGTTTTCGAAATGATAAAGGCCGCTAACAAGAAGGGTAAATGGCAACAGCTTCGTCAAGAGCTTCCTCCTGCGACATGGCCATTGGCTACGAGGTTTGAAAAGGAGATGCAGGCTGTAAGGTCTATTTCATTTCTGGATGGCAAAACACTCGTCTTCACCTCAGGAGCAACATGGGAGAAAAGTAGTGTTTTCATAGCGAGTGAAGAGGGCGTAGAGCAATGTAAAGAGTTAAGCTATATTGGCTGCTCGATGGATGGTTCTGTATATGCTTTGGTTAGTCAGCGGGATATCCGTCTGATTCGTCATCCGGATCGACATTTACAGGGAGAAGAAGTAGCAGTGTTTCGTTGGGAGGATTTATTGTCACAGATTAAAACAACAATTCCTGATTTGAATACGCTTGCAGATTGTGAGCATCCTGAGGAAATACTAGAGGAAGTAATTCCATTTTCAGACGGGAAAAGTTTGCTACTGGCTAGTGGGTACGGGATTTACTTCATAGAAAAAGATCAAGTAACTCTCCTGCATCCTAGTGTGTCAGAGTGCTTAGAAGATGAGCTGGAGGATACTGATATTGATATGCCCCACGCTTCTGTTTCCCATGATGAACGTTGGATTGCCTTTGGCAGTCAATGCAGTGACCATTTGCTTATAGATCGAAAAACAGGGGAGAGCCATTCGTTCTACCCGGAGTCTAGCTACCCGCATTACTGCTTATTCTCTAAAGACAATCAGAGCGTTTGGTTTAACTCATGTCACTTTTATAATGGAATAACGTTTCGCGTTCCATTGAAAGAGGTGGATAATGGTCAGGCGAAATCAGTAGAAGAGTGGCCAATCATGGATGAAGAATCCAGGGTCTATACTGCTGTGGCACTATCAGGGGGCACTGTGCTTGGCAATGCATACGGCTACGTGTGTTATATCAATCCAGAAGGTCAGGAGCTATGGCGTCATTTTGTCGGCAGTACGATTTCTGGCATAGCGGTCTCCAAGGACGAAACGCTATTGGCAGTTGGTACCTATGGGGGCATGCTTCATCTTCTAGATTTGCAGGCGGAGGAGATGGACGAATACGAGATTGGAACGGGGAGGCTGCGTGAATGTGAACGTTTTATCACTTGGAAGGGACTAGATGAAGTTTTGCGTTGGTAATCAAATAGATAGGAATGATATAGCATGGTACAGGCGGTGCGGACATGAATGGGAAAAAGCGAAGTGAGATCATAGCTGGGCTAGAAGTGGAGATTGTTTTAAAACAAGATCAGCGAACAGGAAAGCGTACAAGAGGAATTGTGAAAGACATACTGACGAATTCCAGCACGCATCCACATGGTATTAAAGTAAGATTGACGAACGGAATGGTAGGTAGAGTACAAGAGATTATCAAAGGGGAGTAGCTTACGTTTAAGATTAATCCCTATGGTGGAGCTTTAGAAAGAAGTCTGTAAGTAGGTTACAAATCTTTTTTGCTAACATAAAGGAAAATGGAGATGTAACAATCAGTCGATGTTAATCTCCATTTTCTCTTTTATCTTTTCGTGTATGAAACTGATAAATTCATTACTAGGTATTTCATTAACGGAATTTGGACTCTACCGTTATCTGGTCAATCCCCCCACCTAAGGAGTCCCAATTCCCCCAGCCATTACTAGGAGCGCTCTGCCAAATATGCCAAAGAGCCTTGTCATTACCCCGAGCGAAGACCTCAAGACGCCCGTCCGCATTCTGTCCTACTTCTAGCAAATCAATCCACCCACCAAGGGAAGCCCAATTATTCCAGCCATTACTAGGAGCACTTTGCCAAATATGCCAAAGAGCCTGATCACTCCCCCGAGCAAAAACCTCTAAACGTCCATCAGCATTGTGTCCTACAGCAAGCAGATCAATCCAACCGCCGAGAGAGTCCCACTTACTCCAGCCATTATCAGGGGCACTTTGCCAAATATGCCAAAGAGCCTTGTCACTCCCCCGAGCAAAGATCTCTAAGCGCCCATCGGCATTGCGTCCTACAGCAAGCAGATCAATCCAGCCACCAAGGGAAGCCCACTTACTCCAGCCATTATTAGGAGCACTCTGCCAAATATGCCAAAGAGCCTGATCGCTGCCCCGAGCAAAAATTTCTAAGCGCCCATCAGCATTTTTTCCTACGGTTAGCAGATCAATCCAGCCACCGAGGGAGTCCCACTTACTCCAGCCATTATTAGGAGCACTTTGCCAAATATGCCAAAGAGCCTGATCACTCCCCCGAGCAAAGACCTCTAAGCGCCCATCAGCATTTTTACCTACAGCTAACCTATCGATCCAACCGCCAAGAGAAGCCCAATCACTCCAACGACCATTCGGGGTCAATTCCCAAATATGCCAGAGGGCATTATCTGTACCAATAGCAAAAACCTCTAAGCGTCCATCAGCATTACGAGCTACTACAGGTGAATGAATGGCACCACCTAAGGAGGTCCAGCCACTCCAACCACTTTTACTTGAAGCAACTTGCCAGTTATGCCAAAGAGCTTGATCATTGCCGCGAGCAAAGAAATCTATTCGACTGGCTAAGCCTTTTTCTGTTGCTGACATTATGAACACCATCTTTCAGTAATAGATTGGAAATATTTCCAAAAGTATGTTATTTAGCAAATAAGATTCTTGTTACAAAGGATTAAAAAATAGGTTTTTGTGCATCAAAAATAATAGAATGAGAAAGCCATGAATACGAAGGCGATGTTCCTCTGCTTTGACTGACTCCAATAGAACGTACTCCTAAGCTACTTTGTAAAATAAAAGTAAGAGCGATTGTTTTCCTAGACAGCTCACTATGAAAACGATCGCTCTTTGTTTGAACAAAATAGTAGTTATGTGTAACAGACTAACTTGTTTTTTTTATTGACAGTCCATATTGAAAAATCAACACGTTAGCCATCAGGACACCTAAAAGTCTTACTCCGCAGATTCCGTCTACGATTGTTATTCTTTGTCTGTTTAGCTCCATTTCGTATTCATCTCGGCCACTACGATAAAACAGCTCCTTTATGGAAAAGTAAACACAGCCTTATGCAGGGATAAAATCTCCGCCTTAACGTTAAGGTGTTGTTAAGGTTACTGTGATAGGATAACAACGAGGTGGAGAATTGTGGAGAACGCCAAGATCTTACTTGTTGATGATGAAAGATCAATTGTTATGATGCTGGAGAAAGTATTGAGAAATGAAGGCTTTCATCAGATATTTCACGCTTCAACAGCAAAGGAAGCCTTGCAAATGGTTCAGAAGCAGAAACCAGATTTCATTGTGCTTGATGTCATGCTGCCGGACCAAAGTGGGTTTGATATTTGTCCAAAAATCAGGCAGATGTCCCATGCCCATATCTTGTTTGTTACGGCAAGAGCCTCCGATTTGGACATTTTGACGGGATTTGCTACAGGCGGAGATGATTATGTAACAAAACCATTTAATCCATTGGAAATCGCTGCGAGAATTAAGGCTCGCCTGAGACGAGATAATTTATCTATTCCAATCTCAGAGCCAGAGATTACAACATATAGCTACAATTTTGGCAGGTTTATCGTAAACGAAACGGCAGGGGAGCTTATCGTGGAAGGACAGCGGGTCTCGTGTCCGGCACAGGTTTTTCTGTTGCTGCTCTATTTGTGTAAACATCCCAATCGGATATTTTCGAAAGGTCAATTGTATGAAGCGGTATGGGGATTAGATGGTCTAGCAGATGATAACACGGTCATGGTTCATATTCGTAGAATTCGTGAAAAAATTGAGGTTAATCCCAGTGATCCAAAATATCTGGTAACCGTTCGAGGGCTGGGGTACAAACTTGTCAAGGAGAACAGACGTGAGTAGGTTAAAACGAAGGCTAGCTGTACACTTTATGTATCAGTTTTTTTTACTTGCAATCGGAACACTTCTGCTCATCACTGTGGGATTAATTGTACTTGTACAAGAAATCAGTCAGAACGAGATTAAACGGAACTTTCCCACAGGTGCACTGGACATAATGGTGTCTGATACCATAATTGAAAAAGACAAAGTCCAATTAAATGACTTGTTACTAAAGCAGATACGTGAAAAGGGCATGTGGCTACAAATCGTTAGGGAAGATGGGCGCGTTATTCATTCAGTCAATGTTCCCGAAGGCTTGCCAAACAGCTATCGAATCGATGAGCTGTGGGGGATTCATCAAACAGGTCATTGGAATTCATATACGATATACACAAAGATTTATAACACATTTGATTCACCGTATTTATTTTTACTAGGTAATAGTGAACCAAACAAAGAATTGGCGGCTAAATGGTTTGCCCGCTATGCTCATCAAGGAATAGTGGCCACTTCTTCTCTGGCACAGATAGAAAAAGAAGTGAATGATCTAGGTTACCTACATGTTGTCGATCCACAAGGAAATGTTATTCAAACAATTGGCAAAAAAACAGAGAAACAGCAGTATCTTCCTATTGATTTAGTGAAGATGCAGATGGAGCCAGGTTCTTATCCGACGAAAATTGATGTATATTATGACCCTACATCTCTTAATACGTGGGTTCTACATATTACGAAAAAAGACGGAGAGTATCAGAAGCAACCGCTTTTACATGAAATCATTTATATTCTTGTAAAATTATGCGGGGGACTTTTTGCTCTGGCCATTCTTTTTTCCATCTGGCATGGCTATCGTTATGGTCAGCCGTTGCTGTTATTTATTGGCTGGCTGGAGCGAATGGGACAGGGACGCTACGATGAGGTATTGACCAAGAAGGACAGGAAAAATGCGTATCGTAAAAGCGGAAAGCTACGCATGCGATATCGACTTTATCAGGAGGTTATTGAGGCTTTTTATCAAATGGCTGAAAAGCTAACAGAGTCGGAGCGGGAGAAAAAACGGTTAGAAAAAACCAGAGAAGAGTGGATGACTGGAATTACTCACGACCTGCGAACACCTCTGACAACCATTCAGGGCTATGGACATATGCTTGAAAGCAAACAGCTTGATTGGACAGAAACGGAATTACAGCAAGTGGGGCATATGATTCGAGAAAAGGCGGATTATATGCGGATCTTAGTAGAGGATTTTTCCCTTTCCTTTCAATTAAAGAACAATGCGGTAT
Organism: Brevibacillus halotolerans; assembly: GCF_026891775.1. Taxonomy (NCBI): domain Bacteria; kingdom Bacillati; phylum Bacillota; class Bacilli; order Caryophanales; family Paenibacillaceae; genus Brevibacillus; species Brevibacillus halotolerans. The sequence goes on along the minus strand of NZ_JAPTNK010000010.1, from coordinate 163,288 downwards.
CCTTTTTTGTAGAACGGGTGGAGCTAAATGAATTTGTAAGAAGGATTATCTTGCAGCATATCAATGACGTAACCATAGAGGAAACCTCATTTACCTACGAAAGTAATCCTGAGCCACTGTACATGATGGCTAATCCGAAGTGGTTCACGCGCATGCTGGATAACCTGATTATCAATGCAGTCAAGCATACTCCTCCGGGGACGATGGTTACAGTTATGACGAAGCGCCAGGAGAATAGAGCAATATTAATTGTAAAAGATGAAGGATTAGGAATGGATGAGGAAACGAAAGAAAAGCTATTTGAACGTTATTATCGTGGCACTCATACGGAGGAGAAGACAGAAGGCTCCGGTCTGGGAATGAGTATTGCAAAGGCCATTGCAGAGGGGCATCACGGGACAGTCGAGGTAGAAACAGGAGTAGGCAGGGGCACTGCGATCACCTTATCATTTCCTTGTGAATAACATCAGTAGGGAGCTTCTCATGCTTGAGGAGCGAATCTTGTGCAAAGCCGAATTATCCAGATGTAAAGCAGGCATTAACAGGCAGTCATCCTGTAATGGCTGCTTTATTTTATTTTATGGATTAATTCCGATCGGTTTACTTGCCTTTTTTCGTTAAGGTGCTATACTAGAAAACAACTTAACGTTATTCCCGAAATGAAGATCAAAATCGGAGGAGTCGACATGACGAAGCGCTTTGGAATTATTTCTATTATGATGAGTATCCTTTTATTTCTTAGCGGCTGTGCTAGTGAAGGTACAGCACCTCAGCAGGGAGGAGACCAAAGTCAACCTGTAGCCGGGAGCGGGACACCCAAAAATGGGGGAAGCTTGGTAATCGCAGTTGGCGATGATCCTAGCGCACTTAACCCGAACTATGCTGGGGATCGCGTGACCTTAACGATTAATCAATCCTTGTTTGCACCCTTATTTACAATCAATGAGGGGAAGAAAACATTTGTATTGGCTGAGAGCCTGACGCAATCCAAGGATTTTTTAACCTATACGCTAAAACTGCGAGATAACCTGACTTGGCATGATGGGAAAAAGCTGACTGCTGATGATGTAGTCTTTACGCTTGCTAGTATTTTGGATGAAAAGCAACACAGCCCACAACGAAGCTTGTTTGTCTTAGATGGAAAGCCGATTCAGGTGAAAAAAGTTGACGATACAACAGTAGACTTTGTACTTCCTCAGGTCAGTGCAGCTTTTGAGGGAGCTTTGGTTCAGGTTTCCCCTATTCCTAAACATATTTTTGAAAATATAGAGGATATTGAAAAGAGTGAAAAAAACTTCAGTCCAGTCGGTTCTGGTCCGTTCAAATTCAAGGAATATAAACCTGGAGAGTATGTAACCTTAGAACGTTTTGATAACTACTTTGCAGGAAAATCCTATTTGGACACGATCACGTATCGAATTACCAAGGATAGTAACGCTGCGAATTTAGCAATGCAAAATGGCGAAATTCAAATGAAGTTCATCGACCCACAGGATTATAACAAGATGAATGACATGCAGATGTTTACCTTAATTAAATATAATGAAGGTCGATTGGTGTACATGGCTTTTAACCTCAATATTGATGTTTTACAGAAAAAAGAGGTTCGCCAAGCGATTGCCTATGCGATTGATAAAAATGAATTAGTTCATGCAGCGTATTCGTCTCTTGATTATGCTGAGCCTGCTTATTCCTTGCTTACTCCTGATGCGCTTTACTATACAAAGGAGTTGCCTACGTATGATTATAACGTGGAGAAAGCTAAGGAATTGCTTAAAAAAGCAGGAGTCAATCATTTGAAGCTTAGATTGGCCTATGTGAATAACAATAAACCGCAAACCAGCCAAGCGCTCTATCTACAGCAGAAATTGAAGGATATCGGAATTGAAATCGAACTACAGCCATTAGATCCAGCAGCGTTCTCAAACAAATCTCAGGATATGAAAAACAAAGATTATGACTTGTCCTTTGGCGGCTATATTATGGGCTATGAACCGGATGCTTATAAATCTCTATTTGTTAGTACAGAGCCTTTTAACTATTCGCACTACAATAACAAAGAGTTTGATCAGCTATGGTCCAAGGCTGCTGTAGAGGTTGATACGGCAAAACGTGCTGAGCTGTATAAAAAAATCCAGCAAACAGTAGCAGATGATGTACCAATCTATCCCATTGCATACCCTAAATCCATTATAGCGGTGGACAAAAAATTTGGTGGGTTGCAAGAGGCGGTTACGAAGCCGGTTACCATGTTTGAGGATTTGTCGAAAATTTACGAGCAATAATAATAGTTCAATCATTTATAGGGAACAAGGGAGAAAATAAGCTGATTCGAATCAGCTTATTTTCATTCCCAGAAGCTGTTGTAGGAGGGCATTCATGTGTTTTCATTTATAGCAAAACGGATTCTTCAATCCATTCCAATGTTATTTTTTATTTCTATTGTTTGCTTTGCTTTGATAAAGCTGGCTCCCGGTGATCCCCTGCAAGCCTTCATTACTCCCAAAATGAGCCTTGAGGATATCGAACGGATTCGGCATAACATGGGATTAGATCGACCTGGGTATGTTCAGTATTTGATGTGGCTGAAAAATGTGTTTATGGGTGATTTTGGCTATTCGCTTATCAATCATCGGCCTGTGCTGACACAGGTAATCGAACGGTTGCCGGCAACAGCAGGGTTAATGGGAGCTTCTATCCTTCTCTCTGTTCTGTTGGCTATTCCATTAGGATTGCTGGCAGGGGCAAATCGAAATAAATGGATTGACAGTATTTTAAATATGTTTTCATATGTAGGCATTTCTATTCCAGCCTTTTGGTTTGCTATGCTTCTGATTTACTTTTTTGCGATTAAACTGCATCTTCTTCCTAGCATGGGAATAAGAACAATCGGAGTGACCTCCACCTGGGATGTTATCAAGCACGGGATTCTTCCCTGTTTGGTTCTTAGTTTTGGGCAATTATCTGTTTATATGAGATATATTCGTTCCAATACGATTGGACAACTAAAAGAGGATTATGTTCAAATCCAATACGCGTACGGCTCTACCCGATGGCAGATTCTTTTTCGCCATGTGCTAAAAAATGTACTTTTACCGATTATTACCCTTCTGGGGATGTCATTACCTGATTTGATTGCTGGAGCGATTATTACTGAAACGGTATTTTCTTGGCCGGGAATTGGCTCACTTAGTATTAAGGCTGCCTTTGGATTTGATTACCCAATCATTATGGCGATTACCATGTTTACGTCCGTCTTGCTTATCATCGGCAATTTACTGGCAGATATCCTATACAGCGTAGTTGATCCTCGAATCAGGGCATGGAGGTAGCAAGATGAATAGAAGAAGATGGAATAACGTAAAAATGGAATTGTTCTCTAATAAGCTGGGCTTGATCTCGATTATGATTTTGCTTGTTTTTGCCCTAGGCTCCCTATTTGCTTTTTTAGCTCCGTATGATCCTAATCAGATCGTTATTCAGGATAGGCTTCAGGCGATGAGCCAAACGCACTTTTTTGGAACTGATGATTACGGTAGAGATTATTTTTCTCGGGCTCTATATGGTGGGCGAGTCTCTTTACTGGTGGGATTTGCTGCTATGATTATCGCTACCGGACTTGGTACAACAATTGGAGCGATTAGCGGCTATTTTGGAGGTATGGTCGATAGCATCATCATGCGCATCGTAGAGATTTTAATGTCAATTCCATCCTTTTTATTAATGCTGATTCTAAGTGTGTATTTAAAGCCTAGTATTCAAACCGTGATTATTATTATTGGACTTTTGACCTGGATGAATGTAGCTAGACTTGTCCGAGCAGAGACACTATCTGTCAAGGAACGAGAATATGTATTGTACGCCAAGGTGTCGGGACAAAGCTCATTTAAAATGATCTGCTATCACATCATTCCAAGTATCTCTTCTACTATCATTGTGACGGCGACCATCAATATTGCTTCTGCCATCTTGATGGAGTCGGCGCTGAGCTTTCTGGGATTAGGTATTCAACAGCCTAATTCATCCTGGGGGAGCATGCTAAACAACGCACAAGGATTTATAGGGGAAGCACCCCATTTAGCTCTATTTCCCGGCTTGTTTATTCTGCTTACGGTAATGAGCTTTAATGTCTTAGGGGATGTTTTGCGAGTAGCCTTTGAACCAAAAGCCAATGACGAATAGACATAGAATAACGAATGAAGATGATCAGCTTGGAGTGAGTCATATGACGGAAGTTTTATTGGATGTGAAGAATTTAAGAACGTCCTTCTTCACACGCGCTGGAGAGGTGCAGGCTGTTAGAGGAGTCAGTTTTTCCGTACACAAAGGTGAGATAATTGGGATTGTAGGCGAGTCGGGAAGTGGAAAAAGCGTAACCGCCAAATCCATTCTCTCTTTGATTGCACACCCGGGAAAAATTGTTGGTGGACAGATCAATTTTGGTGAAAAGGATCTGCTTTTAGCGACAGAAAAGGAGCATAAAGCAATTCGTGGGAATCGGATCGCTATGATCTTTCAAGACCCCATGACTTCGCTGAATCCGGTATATAAAATCGGGCGTCAGCTAACGGAAGTAATCATCAGACATCAAAAGGTGAGTAAGTCTGTAGCGAAACAAAAGGCAATCGAATTATTAAAACAGGTAGGCATTTCCTCTGCTGAGGAACGCTTCAACCAATATCCCCATGAATTCAGCGGCGGAATGAGGCAGAGAGTGATGATTGCAATGGCGCTTTCATGTGAACCGGAGCTATTGATCGCCGATGAGCCTACTACCGCATTAGATGTAACGATTCAGGCGCAGATTCTTGATTTAATAAAAGAGCTCGCTAACCAATCAGATACAGCAGTTATGCTGATCACGCATGATTTGGGTGTAGTTGCCCAAGTATGTACAAGAGTAATTGTCATGTATAGCGGTATGGTGATGGAGGAGGGGAAGGTTGAGGATATCTTTTATCGCCCGCAGCATCCTTATACACAGGGGCTTTTGCGTTCCCTGCCGAAACATCATAAGGGGAATAAAGAAAGACTAACTCCCATCGAGGGAACTCCGCCTAGTTTATTAAACCCTACGAATGGCTGTCCATTTGCCGAGCGTTGCCCGCATATGATGGATAAATGTCTGAATCAGATTCCGCCTTCTTATGAATTGGGCTCCGATCAACGGATGAAATGCTGGCTGGGAGAAGAGATCGGGGGGAATCGGTATGAAAACCAAAGACATTTTAGTTGATGTAGAGCATCTCAAAAAATATTATCCAATCCATAAAGGCTTTTTTGGTGGGGTAAAGACATATGTGAAGGCTGTGGACGATGTCAGCTTTCAGATTTATAAGGGAGAAACGTTTGGACTGGTTGGTGAGTCTGGCTGTGGTAAATCTACAACAGGACGCAGTATCGTTCGACTGTTCGATGTGACTGAAGGGAAAATACTGTTTGATGGACATGATGTAGCAAAAATGAACGAACAACAGCTTAAGCCATTCCGCAAACGAATGCAAACAATTTTTCAGGACCCGTATTCTTCATTAAATCCGGGTATGACTGTCTTTGAGCTGATCAGTGAACCTATGAATATCCATGAATCGCTCGGGGCAAATGAGCGTAAGGAAATCATTTCGGCTCTCTTGGAGCGTGTAGGTTTAAAGAAAGAACATCTGGAGCGTTACCCGCATGAATTTAGCGGTGGACAGAGACAAAGGGTTAGCATTGCCCGATCTCTTGCTGTGAAGCCGGAGTTTATTATGTGCGATGAACCAATCTCAGCACTGGATGTATCTGTTCAAGCCCAAGTGGTCAATATGCTAGAGGATTTGCAAAATGAACTAGGGTTGACCTATCTGTTCATCGCCCATGATCTATCGATGGTCCGTCATATTTCAGATCGAATTGGAGTGATGTACTTAGGCCAATTGGTAGAAGTAGCTGAGAGTGGCGAGCTATATGAGCATCCGGCACATCCTTATACACAAGCACTGCTTTCCTCTATACCGGTAGCTGATCCGAAGCTGCGCGATCAAAATCGTATCATGATGAAAGGGGACATTCCAAGCCCGTTGTCAACCATTCGCGGCTGTAAGTTCCAATCGAGATGTCCTTATGCATCGTCACGCTGTGCAGAAGAGCAGCCAAAGCTAGTATCGATTAGCGCGGGTCACCAGGTTGCCTGTCATTTATTCAGTGAATAAGTCAAAAATCGAGAGGGGATTCACAATGTCTCTAGTAAAGCTTTCGCAAAATGAAGCCCTGATGATTGAAGTCCTTCGAGCAGAGGGTGTGACAGATGAAGAATTATTGGACGCTTTAAAAAAGGAAGATATCAGCGATTTTCAGCAATGTAGCGATGACTTCGACTTTTCTCATCTGCTCGATTTTTCCAGACAAAACTGGAATGAGCTTGAACAAGCAGTCAGAGAAGGATATCAGATTAAATTTAATACAATCAATGGGATTAAATATCTGATCTCTGTAAGACTAAACCAAGTAGCTGACCGTGATTATCAAAACAAGGGAGAATCTCTATCGGAAATTAAGCTGAAAGAAGCGGAAGTCATCTGGCTACAGTCTGTGCTCTCTAAGAATTGGACAGTCGTAGAGCAAAAGCAAGATCAACACTCAGAGCTAAAGGTCGTCCAAATCGAATTGGTTCATTCGTAAGCATAGGAGTATCATACCGTCATTTATTAATGGAAAGTCACCTGTCAGGGTGACTTTTTGTCGTTTAAGCATCACGATCGTATCATTTTCTTTTTTTGTCATACTGGCGTAACACTTCAGCACTACGATATATCTAGTCATTATTCAACAACGCAGTATGGCTCCTTTTATAAACTCAGCGCCAACAGGTGCTGTTTTTTTATTGACGTTAGAGATTGATTTCGATCTGATAGATCATGAATGAAGGAACAACTTTCACAAAAATATAAAAACAATTGTGGGTATAATTTTTCTTGATTTTTTATAAGTAACCAAGCTATAATCACAACTGAAAATAATTATCATTTTCAAAAAGTAAGCTTGTTATACATAAAATTCAAACAAGAATTGGTTTGAGGAGAAGGAATGCTGTTGAATAAGCTTGTGATAAAAATAACTACAGCAAGATGGAGTCTATCACTCATCTCGATGCTTTTTCTCTTGGTGCTTGTCGGTTTACTTGCTTCTATGTTCATAGCCATCTCATTTGGAGCAAAGGATTTGACACTAGAAACGGTATGGACGGCTGTTACTTCCTATAATGCAGAGCTGACAACACATCAAATTATTCACGAAATGCGGTTACCGCGTGTGATTGGGGCTGCTGTTGTCGGAGCAGCGTTCGCAGTTGCTGGGGCGTTGATGCAGGGAGTTACACGTAACCCGCTAGCTGATGCAGGGATTTTGGGGATTAATGCAGGTGCTACGTTTGTTGTAGCGCTCAGCTTTGCATTCTTTCCAAATTTGACCTACTCAAGCTTGATGGTTCTGTCATTTCTAGGAGCGGTGCTTAGTACCTTACTCATCTTTTTATTGGGATCGAGGGCAACTGGAGGATTAACACCATTGCGTCTAACGATCGCCGGAGCGGTTGTTGCAGCTTTTCTACATTCACTCAGTTCAGGAATCGCTATTTATTATGATTTGAGTCAAGATTTAGCCTTTTGGTATGCCGGTGGTGTCTCTGGAGTGAGATGGTCTCATCTTAAGATACTGGTGCCGGTTATCCTGATTGCCATTTTGTTTGCTTTTTTATTGGGGCGTTCTGTTTCGTTACTTTCATTGGGCGACGAGGTGGCAGATAATTTAGGCGCTCATACAAAGCGGATTCGGTTATTTGGAATGGCGCTTGCTGTATTGCTTGCTGGTGTGTCTGTGTCTGCTGTTGGTTCCATTGGATTTGTCGGATTAGTCATTCCGCATATTTCCCGAAAGCTAGTAGGAGTTACTTATCGATTTATTATTCCAATGTCAGCTTTATTAGGGGCAATTCTGCTGGTGTTAGCTGACTTGGGAGCAAGGACAATAAATCCGCCTAGAGAGTTAGCGATAGGCGTAATGGTGGCACTTGTCGGTGTTCCTTTCTTTCTTTACCTTGCCCGCAAAGAAGGGAGGAGCTTATAAATGGAACAGCGCATTTTCAAAAGAGACAGGCGAGCCGGATTGGTCGGAATCATTCTAGTGCTTATTAGCTTGGTTACCATTCTTATCAGTCTTAATACAGGCTCTATCCGACTTGCTCCGTTAACTGTTTTACAAGCCTTTATAGGCAATGGCAGTCAAGAGGATATGATGGTTTTATTTGAATACCGCCTGCCGCGTATTGTTGTCACCATGCTTGCTGGAGTGGGCTTGGGAGTTTCGGGAGCTATACTGCAAGGGGTATCCCGTAATTCATTGGCAGATCCGGGGATTTTGGGTCTGCATGCAGGTGCTGCTTTTGGCTTGATGATCTTTGTTAGTTTTTTTGAATCCCTAAAAGGGTCTCAAGCTTTATTGATCCCGCTGTTTACCTTTTTAGGTGGTGTAGTGACCGCGGTACTGATCATGCTCCTAGCTTATGATCGACATAAAGGGTTGCTGCCGATTCGCCTCATACTGGTTGGCATTGCCATTACAGCAGGCTTTAGTGCAATTACGCTGTTTCTGTCACTTGCCTTAGATGAAACAATATATGCTTTCACTTCTAGATGGCTGGTTGGTAACGTATGGGGACGAGATTGGATCAATGTAGTGGCTCTTCTGCCATGGATTCTGATCTTTACACCATATGCATTCACCCAATCAAAAGCACTGAATGCTTTCTCACTTGGGGATGAAGTGGCGATGGGGATTGGAACTGCCGTGAACCGTAAACGCTTCTTATTACTGATAACCGCGGTAGCCTTATCATGCGCCAGTGTTTCGATGGTGGGAGGAATCGGTTTTATTGGGTTAGTTGCTCCTCATTTAGCGCGTCGACTGGTTGGACCGTTGTATCAGCATTTGCTACCAATAGCGGGTCTTATTGGCTTGGTCATTCTAGTGATTGCAGATACGGTTGGTCGTGCTATTTTTCAACCAAATGCGATTCCAGCCGGAGTAGTAGTGGCTGCTGTAGGTGCCCCCTATTTTTTATATGTATTAGGTAAAACAAAATAAATCATTTTCAAAAGGAGAAAAAATGAAAGAGAAACTACTGATTCTAATGTGCATCCTCACTATTTTTGTATTGTCTGCTTGTGGACAAAGAACGCCACAGTCAAATACAGAGTCGACAAAAGGGCAAACAGTCGAGCAATCGGCAGATAAGAAAGAGCCCCGTATTGCCTCCATGTCCATCCATTTGACAAATAACCTGCTTGCATTAGGCATTACGCCAGTTGGTTCTGTAATTGGTGGCGATTTAAAATCCTTCCTGCCTCACGTAGCTGATCGTCTGAAGGATACGAAACCATTAGGAGTAGTAGCAGACCCTGATATGGAAGCTCTATTAGCATTAAAACCAGATGTAATTTATGTAGATCAACAATATGCCGGAAAAGATTTATCTAAGTATGAAAAAATTGCAAAAACACATTCATTTAACCTAGATGATGGTACATGGCGAGATACGTTGAAAAAAGTAGGAAAGCTTGTAAACAAAGAGCAGCAGGCGGAAGCCTTTATTAAGGATTACGAAGCACAGGCAGATCGTGTGAAAAAGCTTGTACAGAGCAAAATCGGTGATGGAACCGTGATGGGAATACGTGTCACGGGGAAAGAGCTACGCGTATTTAGCACAAGAAGACCAATGGGACCGATTTTATACGAGGACTTAGGCTTGAAACCTGCGAAGGGTGTAGAGAAGCTAAATAAAAAGAAAGCTTTTGAAGTGATTTCACAAGAGGTCCTTCCAGATTTTGATGCAGATGCCATCTTTGTTATTGTGAACAATAGAGGTGGGGCCGACAAGATTTTTGAGCAATTACAGAGCAATCCGATCTGGAAAGATTTAAAGGCCGTGAAAGCAAATCACGTCTACATGATTCCAGAACAACCGTGGCTAGATTACTCAGCACTTGGGGCAAAAATGGCATTGGATCAAGCTGAAAAAATCTTTAGTAAATAGACAACAACCAAAAAGTCATGCGATTCTTGCGCATGGCTTTTTGCTTATTGAAAAAGAGGAATGGAAAAATTTTTGTGGAAGTAAATGGTAGCGAGGTATCTATACAGCGAATGATGGATGGCATTAATAGGGGAATCAAAAAATAAAATGGAATGTGCCTCATTTTTCTATAAGAAGGGTTGGTCACAGGTAACACCTTTGCCAAAAATCGGACAGTCCGCAATAACATTCAGAGGGATTTGTTATTTTTTATAGAATTAGTTGGTATTGATTTCTATTTCAAGGAAATGTAACACCGAACAACCTGTGAGAACAGAATAAGCATACTTTAAGAGGAGAAACACGCATGAACAAACGACGACTCATTATTACTTGTGGCTCAATCGTAGCTTTCTTTTTTATTGCGATCATTGCCGCCAGTAGCTATTTTTATCAGATCAGCATCAGTCGTGATGGTCAGGTCACGCTGTATTCTGGTGAGCAGGAGGCTGCTACTACCCCTGTAGATGCAGAAGTGGAACGGGATAAAATCAGTGTAGAGGAATGGTACAAAAATCAGGAAAAGGGCAGTTTAGAGCAAACGTCCTTTGACGGATTAAAGCTAAAAGCCACTTACATACCAAGTGATCAACCTAGCGACAAGGCAGTTATTTTAGCTCATGGCTATCGCCGTAAAGGGGAAGACATGAAAAGCTACGCAAAATTCTATCATGACTTAGGCTTTCAAGTGCTAATGCCGGATGCGCGTGGCCATGGGAATAGTGAAGGCGACTATGTCGGATACGGCTGGCATGATCGTAAGGACTATCTAGGGTGGATTAAAATGCTAACGAAACAGGCAAAAGTAGAGCATATCTTCTTACATGGAGTCTCAATGGGTGGAGCCACAGTCTTAATGACTAGCGGCGAGGAGCTGCCACCTGAGGTAAAAGGAATTATTGAGGATAGTGGATTCACATCCATGACCGAGGAATTGGCTTATCAGTTGAAGCATTTATATCAGTTGCCGACTTTCCCGCTTATGCAAACAACGAGTTGGACGACTAAGCTACGGGCAGGTTATTCGTTTGCAGAAGTTTCTCCTATTGAACAAGTGAAGAAGAATACTCGACCGTTATTTATCATCCACGGCGATCAGGATAAGCTGGTGCCAACAGAGATGGCTTATCGAATCTTTGACGCAGCACAAGGAGAAAAACAGATCTGGATAGTGCCTGGAGCAGGACACACGAAATCATTCACCGTAGCAAAAGAAGAGTATCAAAAGCGTATAAAGAATTTTATTGAGCAGGCACTTTAGGCAAATGTTTATGTGACGTGGCATTCCGTTAGCAAAAAATAAAAATAAATGTAGAGCATCTGTTTATAGCGTTATTGCTGTGACAGATGCTTTTTTGTTTGGTACATTGCCTTTTCTATTACATAGAATATGAAAAACACAACTAGAGGAGGGTGCCTCATGATGTGGGAGGAATCGGATGTTTTAGAGGCGGCACGGCAATATTTGCCGGATGATGCGGAGGTTTTGCCAATGATAAAGCCTCAACATTCATCTTATGTTCGTACAATTGACACAGGTAAAAAAGGCAATCCAAGCGTTGCTGTTGCGTATAGATGGTCTGGGGGAATTTCACTGGTGATGCTCAAGCGAGACTGTGCTGGTTGGCAGGCAGTTTTTGAAGATACGGCTCATCCGCTCTATTGGTACTATCTGGCTGAAGCTCAATTGCAGGAAAATTTACCCGCTAAGGCTATTGAATCTATAGGAGCAGGTATCCGAGTCAAATCATCAGCTATCTATGCACCAAAATGGAATGAGTTAATTAAAACGATTCGTATACAAATAACACAAAAGTTAGTTGCTCTTTATCCGGCATCCATGAGTACGAGGGAAGGAGTGAAATGGGGCTATATTAATGAGCGCGGACAGTTTTTAATCATCCCCCAATTTGTATACGCCCTTCCCTTTGAAAAGAACGGGCTTGCTGTTGTAACGGTCGCAAATGGTACCGGATTAATCAATGAACAAGCTCAGTACGTTGTAAAGCCTATTTACAATTCAATTAGCTCGTTTACGGAAGGTCGGGCAACTGTAATCGATGACAAGGGCTTTTGGGTGATAGATGACAAGGGAAAGGTGTTGAGCGATAAACCCCACTCTTTTATTGGAACGTACCGAGATGGAAGGGCAGTATTTGCTGATACAAATGAACAGGGGTATCGATACGGCTATCTTAATTTGGAAGGGAAGGTTGTGATACCTAACAAATATGAAGAAGCCAATGATTTCATTGACGGGAAGGCAGTTGTCAAAATCAAAGAGAATCAATATGCGCTTTTAGGCCGTAATGGGGAGATATTACATACGTATCCCTACCATGCTGTAGGTCCGTTGAGCGATGGATTAATGGCTGTTCAGCATAAAGAAAAAGAGCCGTTTGGCTATATGGATGAACAAGGAAAAATAATCATCAAGCCGCAATTTACTTCAGCACAGGCATTCAAAGGAGATCGTGCTGTAGTTAATACATCGGTGGATGATTTCGTGTTTACATTGGGGCTGATTGATAAAACAGGAGCATTCAAAATTAAGCCGGGGTACAGTGATATTGAGATGTTAGGGGAAGACCGGGTAGCAGCAGGCATTCTAAAGGACAGCAAAGCACCATACATGGGTTCTACATATGCAATTGCTGATAAGGATGGGCGTTTTTTTACAGAATTCGTGTTTAATAAAGTAGAGAAATATCAGGATGGGATAGCCTCAGCGACTAATGAACAGTCTACCTTCTTTATCGATCGGTTTGGAAAGATCATGAAGAATCTCCCCATTCTTAAAGGGAACGGAACGCTTAGTAAGATAGGAAACGTAATTAGGGCTGATGTGAACCAGCGAGTAAGCTATTATCAACCAAATGGCACATTGATTTATGCACAAAATACGGTTATTCCACTTACCAGGCAATACCGGGTCAAAGAGGAGATGTACCATCCTAACAAGGATTATCTCGTCTACTACCCGCAAATAGAAGGAATGGCTACCAGCACGATTCAGGAACAAGTAAACAAGCGTTTAAAAGATTTATCTCAAGTCAAGCCGATCGATCCGAATGTCCAGTTAGATTATAATTATTTCGGTGACTTCTCTGTTGATTTCTTCAATAATCAGCTTGTGCAATTAAAGCTACAGGGTTATAACTATCCGTTTGGAGCTGCACATGGAATGCCTACACAAATCTATCCTCCAATTGATTTGGTGACGGGGCAATTCTATAAGCTACAGGATTTATTCAAACCTAGTAGTGACTATGTAAAGATTTTAAGTTACATTATCGGCCAAATGATTAAGACAGACCCACAATACTCCTATGTTTTTCCTAATGCCTTCAAAGGAATCGCGCCGGACCAGCCCTTTTATGTGCATGAGGACGCTTTGTATATTTATTTTCCTCCCTATGAAATCGCACCTTATGCTGCAGGCTTTCCTACTTTTCGGATTCCATTTAAAGAGATTATGCCTATTATTAATACACAGGGAGCGTTTTGGAAGGCATTCCATTAACAAGCTAGATACGAAAAGCCGCAATTCATGTTTTTTGAGTTGTGGCCTTTTTGTATGTGCGAAAAATATTTGTATGATCTTCTGATTCTTGACTACTAAGGCTCGTACTTTTATACATATGTTTTAGATAAGTGTTTATTTTTCAGGAATAGGATGTCAGGTATGTGAATACATCAAAAGGGACGGATGCATGTATCAGATCATTTACACGAAGTTACATAACAGGAGAGGCGTAAGGAATTAGGGTAGATCATTTTTACTAGAGGAGGGAAATATTCATGACAGAGTGGACGGCTTTTGAAGAAAATGCATTGTACCCTGATTGTCATGCGAGGTACTATTTCTATCCGTTTGTAGTTGATCCTGACGTAGAGATCATTATCGAGGGAGAATATCCTTGTTCACGTTATATGTCTTATACAGTTTACGGCTGCAATCTGCAAGTGATTGCAACCGCGTTTGATCAAATGCTAATCCCCAATGATGGATGTGTAAATACGTTTGAGCCATATGCGAATTGGCAAGCTACAAATCGCAGCTATACACTCAAGCTTCAGTTCATACCACCACCTCAATATGTATGCCCTTTTGTTCCTGGGGTAGGCAATAATATATTTTTTGTTGGCGCACTGCCAAATGGTCAGCCTAATTCGTGGGGGATTCTAGTCTATCGTATATATGTAGCAAGTGAAGGAGCAGACGAGGCAGGGGGAGCTCTACCGAAAATCACCTATCGGCGCATACGAGATGGCAAACGTCTCAGAATAAAAAATTCGAAGCCATTTGATATGAAAGCTATTTTACAACAAAGCAATCAAGCATGCTCCATGCCGTCTAATCCAATAGCAAATCGAACAGGAGCTTTGCCGCCAAATACTAATGGGCTCACCTGGACTCGTCCATCTTACAAGCAAAATCTCGTTTTACTAGGTAACCCACAGGGAGGTTATATATATGCCCCGCTTTATTCCTCGCCTACTCAGTATTTGTGTTTGAGATGGAAGGCCCCCACATTCCCTGATACGTACCATAATCAGTCCATTACAGGACTAGAAAATATGCGATATTGGAGCATGTCCTTTGTCTCTAAGATTGGGACTGCTACCATTTGTACGGTGGCTGATTATCAAACCGTGTTGGACGAACAAGGATTTGCTACATTGGTAGTAGGATTCGGAGCTCCGCGTCCCGCCTTTGCCATTCCTGAGCATGGGTACACTTGGATTGATTTAGGCAATCAGCCAGTAAAAGGTGTCATTTATCGCAATATGGTGGTATCTGCATGTTTTCCTTGCACAGCAGTAAATATCCCCTTTGGTCAACAGGTTTCTATGCAGATGGGAGAGTATTTACCAGTGGGACAATATATTTCAGGAAACTAAGGGAACATTCTGTGTTCAATGTTTATTTCCTTTGAGTGTAAATTCTATAAGGGAAAGTGAGACAGGAAATTCCAATCAATGTGAAGAACAGATAGATATTGGGAAAATTCTAGAAAAAGGAGGTACACCTATGAATATACATGCAGTCAGGACAGAATTAATTGAGACGGTAGATGATTTGTCAGATACAGAACTCAATCAAAGAGCAATGGAGGGTGTCTGGACGATAGGACAGGTACTGGAGCATTTGTATCTGACCGAAAAAGCGGTAGCTTACCATGTGAGGAAGGCGCTACATAGTGAGGATGTACAAATAGATCCAAAGTCCATTTCCTTCATACTGGATCGTAACAACAAGGTGCAAGCTCCCGCTCCTTATGAACCAACAGATGAACCTAAACATCTACAGGACTTACTCCTGAAGTTGGAATCTACTCGTACCTCTTTGTTGGGCGCTTGCGAAGATACAGAGAGTTCTCAGCTTGCCAAAAAAGGATTTACTCATCCAGCATTTGGGCTTCTAGACATAAATCAATGGATTGAATTTGTTGGACTTCATGAGCAAAGACACCTAGAGCAAATCAAAGAAATCAAGGATCACTTATCGGTGTAGCTAGCTAGATTTGGTGTTTCTGCTGGCGCTTGTCTAATGAAAACCCGTAAAAAGGAAAAACAGACTGCCAATCCGTTGTCTGTTTTTTTATATTCCTCTTTACAAACCGACCAGCGGTTTGTAAAATAGTGACAAGGAAATTATGCTAAAAGGAGAACGTGCTCATGACACAACAGAATCACGCCGTGTCCACTTTTCAGCTACTAGTAGCAACTACGGAGGATCTCATTCGTGAACGGGGATGCCGGCAAACTACCCTACAAGAGATTATGAACAGAACCAAATTGTCAAAAGGAGCCATTTATCATTATGTGCAAAGTAAGGATGAGCTATTTGCTTATATTTTGCAAACGAAAATGGAAAAGGTAAACGAGCAATTTCAGCACCAAGTGGAAATTGCCAAACGTGGAGAATTGCATGATCCACTAAAAGCCATCATTGATGGTTTTACTGAGTTGCTACAGGGAGAAAAAGAAGTCTCCAGTCAAATTTTTATATATCTCCTTAGCCAAAAGGAAAATAAAGGGATTGCTACTTTATTAAACCGATTTCATCAATTTTCTGTTGATATGCAAATGAAGTGGCTTCAATGCGGGCAGGAAGCAGATGCTATTTCCCCAAATATCGATCCACGGAAAATGGCTCATTTTTTTATGATAAATATGTATGGGAGCATAATTGCAAAAGAAATGGGCGTTAATCTATTTGCGGCTGATGATTTATACCTTATTATGAATGATTTATTGCAAAACAAAAAAGAAGCAAGTGAAAAATACTAGGAATAGCAGGAGGTCAACTACTGATCTCCGTCTGCTTTACCTACAGGGAAAGGAGCTTTTGCAAATGATCCAAGTATGGAACACGATCCTTCTGCCTTGAGCCAATAAAGAGAAAGTATTGTAGTCCAATCCAAAGAAACAATCATGAGAACGAGCATAGGAGCTCTTTATTTTTTATCGAATACAAACCGCCAGTCGGTATGTTAATAGGAGTGTTTAGCTTATATGAAAGCAAGATCAACTAAGACGCGCAATTTTAAAATCATCCTTACTATTATTCTAGTGGTGGCGATCTCAATTATTTTGTACTACAGCTACAAAAATTACTATTACGTCACAACTGAAGATGCTCAGGTTACAGGGGAAATCTATAAAATAGCAGCTAAGGTACCAGGAAAGATAGAACAATTCAGTTTAGAAGAGGGTACGCAGGTTCGCATGAATCAGGTAGTTTCCAGGCTCGAACAAGTAAATGCCAATAATGTTTCTTCTTTAGAAAACATGGTTGTACGATCTCCAATCGATGGTGTCATTATTCAAAAGCTTGCTAATCAAGGGGAGATTGTAGGTGCTGGTAATCCGTTAGCCCTTGTAATGAACAAAGCCACCTTATATATTCAGGCCAATATAGAAGAAACCAAAGCAAGCTATGTTAAAGCTGGGCAGCCGGTGGAGATTCGCTTAGATATGTTTCCCGGTCATGTGTATCAAGGCAAGGTTGAATATGTCGGAGAGGCGACGCAGTCCACATTTTCTTTGCTCCCTCGAACGAATGCAGGGGGTAGTTTTACCAAGGTCACACAACGTATTCCGGTTAAAATCAGCTTTGTTCAACAAGCTTTTCATTTTACGCCTGGAAGTAATGCTACGGTCACGATTCTTGTGAGATAGGAGAGAAATCATGAGTAGAACGAAACAACGTTATCTAGACCAAGCGCATTCTTCTTCCCAGAGCTTTTGGCCCGCTGTATTTGCTATTGTGCTAGGCACATTTATGGCGGTATTGGATACCAGTATTGTTAATGTGGCGATCCCAGAAATGATGAATGTTTTTGGAGTCTCTACGGACGAGATTCAATGGGTAGTTACGATTTATACACTTACGATGGCAGCTATCATTCCCCTTTCAGGATATGTAGGCGCTCGTTATGGCATGAAGGTGAGCTATCTTGTTAGCCTGCTCCTGTTTACGTTAGGTTCGTTATTTTGTGGATTGGCATGGAGCAATGAAAGCATGATCGCAGCAAGAATTGTTCAAGCCATGGGCGGTGGCTTGATGATGACAATTGGACAGTCGATGATTCAATATGTTGTACCTGTGGAAAAAATGGGTCCGGCAATGGGGGTATTTGGCATCTCGGTATTTGTCGCGCCAGCAATCGGACCTAGCTTGAGTGGCTATTTTGTAGAATATTTGGATTGGCGATTGATTTTTACTGTGAATATTCCATTTGGATTACTGGCTCTTTATTTAGTCTGGCGCTTTTTACCAGAGACAAGTGCAGAAGGAGGGCACCGCTTTGATTTACTGGGGTTTGTGTACGCGAGTGTATTTCTTGTTGCGACCTTGTTAGCCTTTACGAAGGGAGAGCAGGAGGGGTGGAGTTCCTTTTATATCGTTTCGTTATTTTTGTCAGCATTAGTGAGTGGTGTTCTCTTTATTCAGAGAGAGCTATCGACATCGGAGCCTTTAGTGGATATCCGTTTGTTTGGTAATCGAGATTTTACATTAGGTGTTTTGGTTAACAGCTTGATCATGGCAGCCAATTTTAGTGTTATTTATCTCTTGCCTATTTATTCGGAAAACATGCTAGGAAAAACAGCAATGGAAACAGGCCTTCTCCTACTGCCTCAAGCGATTGCATCTGGTATTGTGACGCCGCTAAGTGGAATACTGGCGCCTAAATGGGGAGTAAAGCCTTTTATTATTAGTGGCATTGCACTATGTATCCTATCTGGGATCGGCATTGCTCAGATCGATCTACATACGGATATGAGCTATATGACATGGTTACTGGTACTCAGGGGTGTAGGAATGGGTTTATGCTTAATGACCTCTATGCAGATTCCTCTGTTAGCTATTACGGATCAAAGCAGGATATCGGCAGGCTCTGTCATTACTAACGTTTCTCGACAAATGGCTATCTCAATTGGCATCGCTGGCTTAATTAGCTATTTTTATCAGCGCGGTGCTACATATACGGCTCATTTATCAGAAACGGTTACATATAAAAGCGTGTCAACCAGCGAGACACTACAGCAATTTATACAAATGTTTAGCCATAAAGGATTTTCGAGCATGGAGGCACAGAGTATGTCTTTGGGATTAATGGGGCAATTGGTTCAAAAATATGCTACTATTCAGGCTTTGCAGGATAGCTTGGCGATGGCAGTGCTCGCATTCGCGGTAGCTCTTGTATTGATTTTTTTGGTACGGGAAAAGAAAATGCCTTAGAGCAGATTTCACCCATCACAGATAGCGGTTCCCATACATTTATGGTCAAGGTGCTACTGGATCATGCTGAATTACGTTTGCGGCCTGGAATGACAGGGTTAGTAACAATCACGGAAGATACGAAATAAGAATGCACAAAGAAGGGGAGAGAAGATGATGAATAAAGTACAAAATGGTCGATTCGCAGCATCAGGGGGTAAATCCTTCGTGGTGTTTTACATTGGAATGCGCATCAATAAATGGTGGGCCGTTCATAAATGGATTCCTGTCTTTCTCGCAATGGTGAAGATGCTTAAAGAGCTATACCAGCACCCAGAATTAGGGTTTATAGGAGCAGAAAATTGTTGGAATGGTAGAACAATCGGTCTCATACAGTACTGGGATTCCTATGATCAGCTAGAAAGCTATGCCCATGGTGGCTATCATCTAAAGGCTTGGAAGGATTTTCAGCGCAAAATAGGTTCAGATGGAAGTGTAGGTATTTTTCACGAAACCTATAGCATGGAACCCTCCAAGTATGAGGCAATTTACGCGAATATGCCGTTGTTCGGACTAGCCAAAGCGATTGGTCAGGTCCCTGCCACTGGTAAATATCAAAGCTCTCGAAAAAGATTAACAGCAAACCCTTCAGAAGAGAAAGCAGAATGAAGATGGAGCAAGGCTTCCTCTAGGATATGTAGGCAACAAGCTGGTGTAAAATCAGCTTGTTATTTTTTAAAAAAATATTGACAATGAGAATCAGTATCAATATTATGTAAGTGATAATAATTTTCATTTAAGGATTAGAAATATAGATATAAGGGAGAGATCTCCGTGAGCAAAATTGGAATGATATATGCGAGCATGACAGGAAACACCGAGGAAATGGCAGAACTGATTGCGGAAAGCATTCGCGAACAAGGGCTAGAAATTGAAGTAAAAGAGGTATGGAATGCGAAAGCTGCTGACTTGGTTGAATATGATGCAATCCTGTTAGGGGCATACACTTGGGGCGACGGAGATCTGCCGGATGAATTCCTCGACTTTTACGATGAAATGGACGGACTTGATCTTAGTGGCAAGAAAGCGGCTGTATTCGGCTCTGGCGATACGAGCTATCCAATGTTTGGAGAGGCTGTAGAGACACTGATTAAGAAGCTGCAATCCTTAGGAGCAGAAATCGTAGTAGAGGGCTTGAAGATCGAGCTTTCACCTGGAGATAAGGAAATTGAGGAATGCAAGGAGTTTGGCGCTACCTTTGCCCAGAAGCTAGGATAATGAATAGCTCGGATACGAGTACCTTTTACGAATAAAGATAGGGATAAATGATAAAGAAGCCAGAAGATGAACCAGGTAATTTCTGTTCATATCTGGTTTCTTGTTCTGTTCAGTTTTCTGTTTCCTTTTGTTTATAGGCCGACCATCATGCAAAAAGCCCCGGAGAAAGCCTCCGGGACCGATTGAATAAGAATTCTTGGTTATTTAGCTTATTGCTTGTCGTAGGTAACTTTATTCGTTTTACCTTTACCTTTGAATTCCCACAAGTCATCTTTACCATCAGTGTCATAGATTGTTCCATCAATGTCAGCATCATCAAACTCATCCCAGATGTCATCACAGATATCTTTGATGAATTTTTTGATTTCTGATTCACTTAGGTCTTCATATTTGCTCTTATAATCATCAAGGTCAACCTTAATGGTTACGTCGATATCATCCTCGTCACCTTTTAGAGTGATATCCCATTCGATTTTTTTCCATTTACCATAATCATCGTTTAGATTGTCCTCTAGATCATCTACATCATCTTTTTTGCTCTTTTTCTTTTTATCTTTATCCTTCTTATCTAATTGATCTCTATAGTAGGTAACGTCTTTTTCTAACGTAGAGATTTTAGAATCTTTGGCAGCAAGCTCTGCTTGTAGCTGTGCAATCTTAGGATCTACACGATCTCCTACAGATACTGTAAAGGAAGCTTGATCCCAAGAAACATCCTTGTTAAATACCCCTGCCATCATGCGAAGCGGGATGTATGTAGTACCGTTTACGATGAATGGCTCGGTATCAGTTGGAACTACATAGCCGTTATACTTTACTTTCACATTGTTGTAAGTAGCTTGAATATTTTTTTTCACGACAGCTGCATCAGTTGTAGCAGGCAAAGCCCCAATTAACAAAGCTGAGGACAGCAAAAGTAGCGTTTTCTTTTTAAACATGTCTTTCCCCTCCAGATAGTGGATCAATCTTCTTTTGATACTCATTTGTAAACCTTTTATCCCGATATTGAAACGGCAAGTTAGCATGGAATTCTCTCTAAATATAGAACTCCTGAAAATATACGGCTAAGTATCAGAATAGTGCTTATCACGCTTTTTTACAAGAGAAAAAAGTCATACTGTCGTCCCATTTTTCATCTTTTTTCCTGCTAGGTTCGTGTCGTTTTTTTCCATTATTTTAGTTAAAAGCTTTTATACTGGGAAAGTTTTTTAGTTAAGATAAAAGTATCCAAAGTAAATAACGGAAATAATTACTAATCTTTCAGTTAATGTAAACCAGAGGAAATTATCTAAACAGTGATGTAATCCATATATCATAAATGTCTAATAAAGCAGAATATCCTTGTTGAATAGCGAAGAATAGACTTGCAATTGCAAACAAATAAAAAATATACTGGAGATACTCGACAAGGATTGCTGATTAGAAAAAAATGAAAACTAGAAGTAATGTTACAATTCGTTCAAAAAATATCCACTTTAGAGAAGATCACAGCATTGCGATAAAGTCCAAGATCAACTACTATGGAAAATAACTGTACTTTTGTAAGTAAATAAATAATAGTATGGGTGGTGTCAAGTTGAAAAAGCAACACAACAAAAAGACGAAAGCTGGATCAGGTAAAAAAGGACAATCCTCTGATCAATCTTCAAAATGGATTTTTTGGAGTATCGGAATCATAGCTGTTTTAGTAGTAGCGTATCTCTTTCTTATGCCAAAATCAACGCAACTGGCATTGATGGAAGCTACAGATTATGAAGGGCAGCCTTACTTTGGTAAAGAGACTGCCAAAGTTAAAATTATAGAGTTTGGTGATTATAAATGCCCAGCCTGCAAAACATTTAATGAAGAGCTTGTAAAACAAATTGATAAAGATTTTGTGGAGACTGGAATAGCTCAGTTTTATTTCTTCCAAGATCCATTTCTTGCTGTAGATTCTCACCGAACAGCTTTATTTGCTGAAACGGTTTATGGAGAATTAGGGAATGACTTTTTCTGGAAATTCCATGATTTATTATATAAAAACCAGCCAGAGGACCTTAGTCTGGAAAAACAAGATTATTTTACAGAGGATAAGCTAAAAGGTCTTATCGGTCAAATCGCTGATCAAAAGCAAACGGAAAAGGTTATGCAGGCTTTTACGGCTAAGAAATACCAAGCGGCTGTTGACAAGGATTTGGCTATTGTAAAAAGGCTGGATGTAAGAGGAACCCCAACCTTATACATTAATGGTAAGCGATTTGAGGGAACTACCATGGATGACTTCAAAAAGGCTGTAGAAGAAGCCGCTAACCCTGTTACAGAGGGGAAATAGCGTATGAACAAGCCGTTAGTGTTTTCCTGGATTACTGCAATTATTGCCACGGTTGGCAGCCTTTATTTTAGTGAAGTAATGCATTTTGTCCCGTGCACGCTTTGCTGGTATCAGCGAATCTTAATGTATCCTTTGACAATCCTGTTGGGGATGGCTGTGTATCGCAATGATACCAGTATCTATAGATACATTTTGCCGCTTTCGATTATTGGCATGATCACTTCGGCTTACCACTATAGCGTACAGAAGGTTCCTTTTATGAAAGGAATGTCCTTCTGTACGCAAGGTGTGCCATGTACAGGTGAGTATATTAATTGGCTCGGCTTCATCACAATACCTTTCTTAGCATTAGTTGCCTTTGTGATGATTACGATTTGTCTGCTTGTAGTGAAAAGAGGGACAGATACCGAGTAAGGACAAAAGAAGTGAGTATAGAGCTGGGCAAAAATTTATTGGTAATTTGCTAACAAGAACGGCATAGTGGCCAAATGAAGTGCATAAGCTATTGCAGATAGCAACAGACAAGCAGAGTGTTGGAAGAGAGAATTCCCAGCACTCTGTTTTTTTTATAGGGCAACGTGTACCGATTCATCAGCAAGGCAGTGTTGGGACAGAAGCCGCCTATCTGGTAAAAGCTTTATTTTCTACCTATGGGGCTAAGTAAATTGAATAATAGGGGAATAGTAACATAGCTTCGTCAAAGGGAATGAGTGGTAGGGGATTGCTAACAAATGTTTTTTATTTTAAAATAGTAACAGTGGAAAATATAAAAAATAAAATATTTTCCTTGGTTCCAGAGGGGGTGATCTCAATGCAAAATCGCATTGCAGTGTGTGCGATTGAAGAGGTGAAGCGATATGGTGTCAAATTCACAATGGCAAACGTTGCTCAGCATGCAGGCGTTAGCACGAAAACCTTATATGGTATTTTTACATCCAAAGAGGAGCTGCTAGCCTACATTATTCAGCAGGATATGCAGCATTATTTCAATAAAGAAACAGAAATCTTACAACATGAGCAGCTGGGACCAATTGAAAAATTAAAGCAGTTGTTCTTCGTGATTCCTAGTGAGCTTATCACGTTTGATTTACGATTCTTAGAAGAATTAAAGAGGTTTTATCCTGAGCAGTGGCAGATTTTTAATACGCTTATGCATGAGGGATGGGACAATATAAGCAGATTTATGGAAGAAGGCATTGCAGAAGGTGTCTTTCGGCCTGTGAATGTGAAGGTTTTTATCCAGATGTTTATAGGTTCCTTACAGCAGATGACCTATCAATCTCCGCTCACACAGCAGCAAATGACAGTGCATGAGGCGCTGGAAGCCATCATGGATATCATGGTGGAGGGTGTAAGAGATAGAGAGAGTGAGTCAGCAAATAGAGAGGAGAGAGCGAAATGAGTTGGGTCTTTTTGGGAGTAGCTATTTTATTAGAGGTTGCAGGCACGACTATGATGAAGCTGTCGAATGGATTAACGAAGATATGGCCAACCATTCTTATGTTTGTGTTTTATCTGATTTGCTTTTCCTCGTTAAGTTTAGCTTTAAAAAAATTAGAGGTTGGCGTTGTGTATGCAATTTGGTCAGGAATCGGTACTGCATTAATCGCGACCATTGGGATTATTTGGTTTAAGGATAGTCTATCCTTACAAAAGGTGATTGCTATTCTATTGATCATCGCAGGATGTGTTCTTTTAAATTTGCAAGGTGGCTCCCATGGAGCACCAGCAGAAGGAAAGCACAGTGAAGAAACCGAAGTGGTAGCATCTGATAGTAAGAGTGGCTTATACCAGTAAGCAAAAGATGATGTAAAACCATTCAGGCTACAAAGGAGTGCACCAAGAAATGAGACTAGGGGCAGTGGAAGCAGGGGGAACAAAGTTTGTCTGTGCAATCGGAAATGAATTTGGAGAGATTTTGGAGAGAAGCAGCTTTCCAACCACGACTCCTCAAGAAACCTTGGAGCAGGTAATAACCTTTTTACACCAAAAGAAGCTAGATGTGATTGGAATAGGCTCGTTTGGACCGATTGATCTAAACACAGCTAGTGCTACCTATGGATATGTAAGGAATACGCCAAAGCTCGCTTGGAGAAATTATAACGTGCTTGGTCATATGAAAGAGCATTTTTCTGTTCCGATTGCGTTTGATACAGATGTAAATGCTGCTGCATTGGGTGAGGCTACTTGGGGTGCCGCAAAAGGCTTAGATAGTTGCATCTATATGACAGTAGGTACGGGAATTGGTGTTGGGGCTATTGTTGAAGGAAAGCTATTACACGGTATGTCTCACCCAGAGATGGGACATATCTTGGTAAAACCACACCATCTCGATTCGTTTACAGGTGTGTGTCCGTACCATGGCAACTGTTTAGAGGGCATGGCATCTGGACCAGCTATTGAAAAACGGTGGAATCAAAAGGGAGCAAAATTGCAAGCAAGCACAGAGGTCTGGGAGCTGGAGGCTTATTATTTAGCTCAAGCGTTGATGAATTATGTCCTTATCTTAGCACCTAAAAGGCTCATCATAGGCGGCGGGGTTATGAAGCAGGAGCAGCTATTTCCCCTAGTAAGACAGCAACTGAGCGAGCTATTACAAGGCTATGTGAGTGAAAATCAGTATTTCTGTAACGACTTGTCAACCTATATTGTTCCACCGGCACTAGGGGATAATGCAGGAGTGTGCGGTGCTCTAGCCTTAGCGAAAAGAAGCTTGGTACAAGGATAACAGCAACCAACAAGGTTTTGATTGAAGATCAATTGATTTTGCATGTATATAAAAAAGGTAGCTCATTTCGGGCTACCTTTTTCGTACTTGTTAGACAGTAACTTCTGTTTCGCGCTTTGTAAATTGTGGAACAGGTGGTGTTTTGCGATTTAACATACGAATGCCTAATGCGGTCAATGCTTCGGCAATAGGGATTGCGAGCCAAATGCCATTTACCCCGAACCATTTTGGCAGGATAAACACCAAAGGAATAACCAGCAAGACACCACGGGTTAAAATAATCCACAGTGATTTGCGTATCTTCTGTATGGCTTGGAAATACTCCCCATATACAAGATTATATCCTAAGAAAAGATAGTTGATAAAAAATAGATTCATCCCGTTCACGGTGATTTGAATCAATTCTTCTGATTGGATGTCAAATAACATGATAAATACATTCGAAAACAAAACGCCAAAAAGTAAGGCGGCGATTCCGAAGCCCCAGCCAGTTTTTACTGTTAAACGTAAGCTAGCTCGCAATCGTTCACTTAATTGAGCACCATAATGGAAGCTGGCAATCGGTTGCAGAGCCGCTCCTACCCCCATGAACAATAACAATAGCATTGCATGAATATAGTTGACGATGGCATAGGCTGCAACCCCCTGTGCCCCCAGATATTTCATGAAAGCCAGATTGTACGCTAAAGTAGTGATCGCGATCGTACTCTCCGCAATAAAGCTAGGAAAGCCAATATTTACGATTTGCCTGATTTCCTTTAGCTGAAATCGGAATGCCACAAAACGCAATGTGCTACCTTTCTTCCAAAAGTGGGTAAGTAGCACTAAAAATCCGATAGCAGCCGATAAGATCGTAGCGTAGGCCGCTCCCTTTACACCCATTCCCATCATGAAAATAAAGATATAGTTAAATAGTATGTTCAGAACCGATGTGACGATTAGGCCCATCATCGCTAGCTTGGGGTTTCCATCATTACGGATAAAAATGCTCAGGATGTTTTCTAATACATAAACGATCCCGAAGGTTAACAGCACATGTAAATAATCAAGTGCATAAGGCAGGATTGTCTTGTCAGCTCCAAAAATATAGGCTATTTGTTCGATATGTGTTAAGCAAACAGCCATGATGAGGCTAACCAATAGAAGTGCCAGTGCAAAAGATTGGGTAAAAATCTGGCGAGCGTGTGTTACTTCATTTCTTCCCAAGGCAGCCGAGTAGAGAGTGGCTCCACCCATTCCAATCCAAAGAGAGATAGAAAGGAAGATAGAAAAGGCGGGTACGGAGATGTTTACCCCGGCTAATCCTTCTGGTCCCACCCCGCGGCTAACAAATACTCCATCCACAAAAATATTAATCGACATCAGTAACATGCCGAGTACAGAAGGGATGAGATAAGAGATGAATAGCTTTGGCACGGGGGTCTCCCTTAGTTTAATTGCTGCGTCTGTCATAATACGACCTCCTTGTGATAGCTCTTATTGTAAACCTTCAAGCTACTTGAAACTCAAGGGGGCGTAGAAAATTTTTTGTTTGCGAGTCAATAAATTCTGTTGAAATCAGTGATTTATAAGGAGGATAGAGGCTGAATTGGGATTTGAATTTCAGTAATAAATTCATCCGATTCACTGGTGATAGACAAATCTACAATGCCTAGCTCATAGGATTTGTCTGTAATCTCATAATGACACTGTTTGATCGCTGAAAGGAGGCGTTCATATGACTGATCAAGCTGTTCGTAAGGCCCATAATGCATTGTACATGCATACAGACCAGCAGGAATACTGGCATAGCGCTCTTTATCGACGGGGAGATCATCAATCATAATAAATAAACTGTTGTAATCTTGATAGTCTCCTTTGAGGATGGCGGATTTGGACACAGAGGTACCGATATCACCAGCAAATAAGGATACCTCTAAAAGCTGAAGATCGCTTTGCAAGGTATTAAGGTGATATTCAAATTCTTCATCAGAGAGTTCTGCTTCCACGACTATGGAGTGAATATATCGCTTTGGTAACTCTTTAAATACCACGGAATCATCCGGTTTATCTACGCCTTGTTTAATGGTTGTGATCTTACTTTCCAAGCGATTTAACATGTAGACAATTTCCTGTTGTTTTTGTTGAAGAGATGTTCTTTGCTTTTCTAGGATGTCCAAAGCCAAATCGGGTGTACGTTCATCCATAAATCTTTTAATCTCTTGTAGGGGAATCCCTAAATGGCGAAAAAACTTAATAGAAGTCAAAGTAGAAAATTGGTCAATGGTGTAGTAACGGTACTGGGTTTTCTGGTCAATAGTTTTGGGCTGAAAAATGCCCTTTTCATCATAATAGCGAAGCGTTGATTCCGCGATACGATGCATACGAGCCATTTTGCCAATTGTAAAGCGATTTTTCATAACAGATTCCTCCGGTTCGGGTACACGTTTCCTCTTGTGTTCTAGTAATACATTATCTTGTCCTGTTATATAAAATCAATTAAGTCAAAGAAGCATATAAAAAAGACAGACGAAATGATGAATTTCGCCTGTCTTTATGAGATAACATGGATAGAGGCTTTGTTGCTCCTCTATTTTGAGAGAATTGCTTATCCGATGAATTCTTGTACCCAGTAACCGTTGTAGTATCCTACTCCGATTTTTGTGAAGGAAGAATTCATGATGTTTTCACGGTGTCCGTCGCTGCCCATCCAGTCTTTCATTACTTCTTCAGCAGAACGTTGGCCTTCAGCGATGTTTTCGCCCGCTGTTTGGTAGGAAATCTTATACTGATCCATCATGTTAAATGGAGATCCGAAGGTTGGGCTATCATGGTCGAAATAATTGTTGTCTGCCATGTCTTTTGCTTTGTCTGTTGCCATTTTAGCTAGCTCTGTATCCATGCTAAGTGGTTTCAGACCAGCTTTAGCACGTTCTTTGTTTACGATATCTACTACTTCGTTCACCATTGCGCTTGCGTCAGCAGATACGTTTTCTTTTGAAGCTTTATCTTTTCTCTCTTGTTTCATAGAAGGTTTTTTCTGTTTGTCTACAGAAGCTTCATCGGAATCGTCAGCAAATCTGTTTTCAATCTTTGGTGCAGAAGGTGATTTAGTGCCCGAATCTTCAATGTTTTTTAACTTTTGAAAAATGGAGTTGTCCTTATCTTTCGATTGATTCAATAGGCTATTTAATAGATCTGTAGGAAGGCAATCCTTGGATTTCCCTTGCTTTTGATTAAGTAATTCAGTCAATGAAGCAATATCTTGTTTGGCTGGT
Organism: Brevibacillus halotolerans; assembly: GCF_026891775.1. NCBI lineage: Bacteria > Bacillati > Bacillota > Bacilli > Caryophanales > Paenibacillaceae > Brevibacillus > Brevibacillus halotolerans. The sequence goes on along the minus strand of NZ_JAPTNK010000010.1, from coordinate 134,875 downwards.
AGATTTTTTACCGCGCATACTGGAGAAGCAGCAAATGCAGACGTAGCGACACCGCTTACTGCCATTCCTACTGCCAATGCAAATACCGTTTTAGACATCCAATTTTTCTTCATTATTCATCGCTCCTTTTTTTTACCTACGAGGTTAGTTGTCGGGTTCGGATTGAGGATACAACCCTACGCAGCATTTATGTGTGATTCACCCCAGGTGGCTAGCATAAGCCTTACACCATCGGTCATCCCCCGCACTTCTCATGACTTGGGAAGTTTCGGCAAACTCAGAATAACAAAGTTGCAAGCACGGAAAAAGCGGTAGATAACTGGTAAAAGTAGATAAAAATTCCTATTAAAATTTGATGAGAAAAGGAGGAATAAGGAAGAGATCAAGCGGCTAAAGGGATGAAGCTGGATCAAAATGATAGAAAATGAAGGCCTTGGTAACAGGTAGTTTTGAAAAAAACAGCACATTTGTTATGTGGAGGAGGAGAGCGAAGCAGATGAAGCAGGAATAAATTAGAATGAATTGTAAAAAACATCCTCCTATCAAAGTCTACTATAAGACAAGCTGGATGTGGAAAAGTTAAATAGGAGGTTCATTTTAGAGTAAAAATCTGAAAATTGAAAGTATGTAAGAAAAGTGAAGATGGGTACTAGGAGGAAACAAACCTATAACTAATGGTAGATAAATGGAAGAATATCATTTGTTACGATCTAGAAGGAGGGATGACTAATGGTTTTTCAGACCGCAGCATCGTCGGAATACCTAAAACTAGTAGAGGATGTATTTGAACAAGCATATGAATGTATAGTGGTCACTAATCCAGAAGGCATCATTCTAATGATGAATCATACATATCGGAATTTCATCGGGATAGCTAATCCAATCGGCAGACATGTTACTTCAGTCATTGAGAATACGCGCATGCATATAGTAGCTAAGACCGGATTAGCTGAATTGGCTGAGGTTCAACGGATTAACGGCCGTGATATGATAGCGAACCGTGTCCCTATTTATCGGGATGGGAACATGATTGCTGTGCTAGGAACTGTTATGTTTCAGGATGTGCGGCAGCTTCACGCTTTGTCTGCTACTGTCGATCAATTAAAACAAGAATTAGATTACTATAAAGGCGAATTGCAAAGAAAACTGGGAGCAGTTTATCGTTTTGAACAGATTGTTAGCACCAGCCACTTAATGAATAAATGTAAGGAATTGGCGATGAAGGTTGCTAAAAGCAATACAACTGTACTTATTACGGGAGAGAGCGGGACGGGCAAAGAACTATTTGCGCATGCTATTCATGCGGCAAGTCAGCGAGCGATGGGACCATTTATTCGGGTAAATTGCGCGGCAATCCCAGATAATTTATTGGAGTCCGAGTTGTTTGGATACGAGGAGGGAGCATTTACAGGAGCTCTGCGCAAAGGGAAAAAAGGGAAATTTGAGCTAGCTGATCGAGGTACAATCCTGCTAGATGAGATTGGGGATATGCCACTCGCTCTACAATCCAAGCTCTTACGCGTTTTGCAAGAAAAAGAAGTAGAGCGAGTCGGAGCAAGTCGACCAATCTCGTTAGATGTACGAGTGATTGCTTCTACGAATAAAGATATGTTTGCTTTAATGAAAGCGGGAAAGTTTCGCGAGGATTTATTTTACCGCTTGCACGTTGTTACCCTTACCATACCGCCGCTTCGTGATAGGCTAGAAGACTTGCCGCATTTGGTAGAGAGTATACAAGAGCAACTGATGGAGTCAACGGGGATTGTTGTGAAAGGGATGGATGAAGAGGTATGGGAGCTGTTGCGTTATCACCGCTGGCCCGGCAACGTAAGAGAGCTGCGCAATGTATTGGAGCGTGCCATGCATATGATGGAGGGGAGTTGGATTCGGGCCGAGCATATTCTGCTGCCAACAGCCACATCAGGAAACCCAATGGTACAGAGTAGCCTTCCTATTCTTAAAGATTGGTTAGCAAAGGCTGAACGAGAGGCGTTGCTACGGGCCGTTCAACTAACTGGGGGAAATAAACGGGAGGCAGCAAAACTGCTCGGAATTAGTAAATCCAGCTTTTATCATAAGTGGGAGAGGCTAATTGACAGGCAAATGCAACAAGTGAAGCAGTAAGTCCAATATTTTGGAAGGTGTCCAGAATCTTGGACTTTTTTACATGTACAAAGATAAGGCTTATGATTCTTATAGAGACGAGCTTATATATTTGTAGGAAGCAAAGAGCGTGCGAATTTATTTCCGAAAATTTGGACTTTAATTCAAGAGCGATATGTGAAAGCGTTCCGTTGGTAAAAGCATGGGACGCGAAAAAGGCTGTTCGTATCTGTGTGAGTTGCTGGAATGATAGTAAAGAACACGTATTACTGAATGAATGGCATGAATTATGCTTCTCTTGTAAACGACAGACACCATTTTGTCACATGAGAGAGGGGAAGTATTTATGCTGTTAGAGATCGTAGCGATCCTTGTATCTTTGAGTCTACTAATGTTTTTTGCATATCGAGGCTATCCCGTTATCGTATTTGCCCCCATTTTTACTCTGTTGGCTGTCGCTTTATCTGGCTTATCGCTATTGCCAAGCTATACAGAGACATTCATGAGCAATGCAGCTAATTATATTAAGGCATTTTTCCCCGTCTTTTTATTGGGAGCGATTTTCGGTAAGGTGATGGAATTGAACGGAGCGGCTGGTTCTATCGCACAGACAATTGTCAAAGGATTAGGAGCAAAGCGTGCAGTGTTATCCATTGTATTAGCCTGTGCAATCCTTACCTATGGTGGCGTTTCCTTGTTCGTTGTAGCTTTTGCGGTCTATCCCTTTGCAGCAGCTCTTTTCCGGGAAGCGAATATCCCGAAACGCTTGATTCCGGGGACGATTGCTTTAGGAGCGTTTACATTTACCATGGATGCGTTACCCGGTACACCACAGATTCAAAACATTATCCCAACCAATTACTTTGGGACAGATGCCTATGCGGCTCCACTAGTAGGAATTGTGGGAGCCTTCCTGATTTTTCTGGGCGGGATGCTGTGGTTGGAAAAACGTCGCAAACAGGCGGCTATAGCGGGAGAGGGATATGGTGACAATCATAAGAATGAGCCAGAAGCAAAAGAAACTGAAAAATATCCTCCTATTGCCTTGGCTATCTTGCCTTTGTTGCTGGTGCTTCTCACTAATTTTCTGTTAAGCAGAGGATTCATTGCGGTCGATAGCTGGTATGATCCAGTTATGCTTAACGAAAAATTTAAGATTGAAAATGTGAAGACGGTAGCTTCTTCATGGGCTTTGATCATTGCGTTGTTAGTAGGGGTTATTTCAGCTTTAACTATCAATGTAAAAACGGTGCACAGCAAGCTAGCGGCAGGTCTCACAACAGCAGCCATGGGGGCTTTGCTTGCTATCTTTAACACGGCCTCAGAGGTGGGCTTTGGGAACGTGGTAAAGACATTGCCAGGCTTTAAAAGCATTCAGGGTTGGATTTTGGGCGCAAGTGATCATCCATTGGTCTCTGAGGCCTTAGCGGTAAATGTACTGTCTGGAATGACTGGTTCCGCCTCTGGTGGTTTGTCGATTGCCTTGGAGGTAATGGGCAAACAGTATGTAGAGCTAGCAAATGCCGCTAATATTTCCCCAGAACTCCTACATCGGATTGCTTCCATGGCCTCAGGGGGGATGGATACGCTGCCTCATAATGGTGCTGTCATTACATTATTGGCTATCACGGGTCTTACGCATCGTCAGTCCTACAAGGATATTTTTATTATTACTGTATTGAAGACAGTAACGGTTTTCCTATTGGCTTTCGTGGTTTCCATTTTCTAATGAGATGAGGGCGGAAAAGGGAAGAAAGAAAGGCTGTTGCCATGATGATAAGGAAGAGGAGAAATGTCGTATGGGGTTGCTAGATCAAAGAGTAGCATTCATCACTGGGGCTGCGAGCGGTATTGGTTATGAGATGGCTAGGCATTTTGCTAAGGAAGGAGCAATTATTGCCATCGCTGATCTGAATGCAGGAGCTGTTGCTGCGTCGGCAGAGAGACTACGTCAGCAGGGGTATAAGGTGATCGGCTTACCCTGTGATGTTTCAAATGAGGAGCAGGTTGCAGCCAGCGTCCAACGAGTTGTCGAAGAGTATGGCAGATTGGAGATTTTAATCAATAATGCTGGTCTACAGCATGTGTCTCCAATTGAGGAATTTCCGACAGAGCGTTTTGAGCTACTGCTAAAGGTTATGCTAGTGGGGCCTTTTCTAGGCATTAAGCATGCTTTCCCTATTATGAAACAGCAGGGATACGGTCGGATTTTAAATATGTCATCCATAAATGGGCTTATCGGATTTGCTGGAAAAGCGGCCTACAACAGTGCCAAGCATGGAGTAATTGGATTGACGAAAGTAGCCGCATTAGAGGGAGCAGTACATGGGATTACAGTAAATGCCTTGTGTCCCGGCTATGTTGACACTCCTTTAGTACAAAATCAACTGAAGGATTTGGCTATTACTCGTAACGTACCTTTAGAAAAAGTATTGGAGGAAGTCATTTACCCTTTAGTTCCTCAGAAGAGATTGTTGTCCGTAGAGGAGATTGCAGACTATGCCTCTATGCTGGTAAGCGATAGATTAAAGGGAGTGACAGGCATTGCCGCCGCTATTGATGGCGGATATACCGCTCAGTAAAAGAACCATTATGAGCAACTGTAATGAGAAAAAGCAGGTAACAGAAAAGGAGTAGAGAAGTCCTTTGGCTATTACCTGCCTTTCTATCTATTTTCTTATTGGAAAGAAAACGTAATTTCTTCTAAAGCTTCATTAAAATCAACGGTCATGCTTTTATCTTCAATAAACCACATATCATCTTGTTCAAAAAAGAAGGTCATGCCTTCAACCGTACTGGAGAGTGCAATCTCATTCGGTTCGGTTTTAGAAATCCCCATGGAATAGCTTTTATGTAGGCTAGTGCCTCCGCCGTATCGGACGAAAAAGCGAATGAAATCGCCTGATTTAAAGCCCCAGTCTTTTTTGAACCAAGCAAGTGCCTGTGGTGTAATGGTAATGGACATTGAGAGCCACTCCTTCATCATGTCGTCTGGAGATTGGTCGATACAGAAGTATCCTTTTATGTAGCATACCAGATTTTTATTGAAACATGATAGGAGATAAGTGTAAAGTCTAAAAAAGTTAGTTAAAAAAATCCAGGTAAACGTGTGAGAAACATCACATACATATACGTAGTTATCGAGTAAGATTAGAGTGTACCAAGGAGCTGAATAGAAAAAGATAGCTCCAAGGTGGTTTATAAGGAATTGCTTTTATGCACTACTTAACATCAATAACAAAAATTCCTTGTAAACTAGAATGTGAAAAATTTCACTTTCGCTTTATTTTTTTAAGGCGTACGTGAAAAAAATCACTAAATCTGTGGATACAATGCTTTCTTATTTAATAAGGAGGAAGAAACCATGAGCAATGAAGTAAAAGTGCAGGAGCAAGCAAAAGAAGAGGCAGTAAAAACAATGATTGATACCTTGGTCGAGAATGGTAACCAAGCGTTAAAGGACTTTGCTAATTACGATCAGGAGCAAATAGACAGCATTGTAAAAGCAATGGCATTAGCCGGGTTAGATAAACACGTATATTTAGCAAAATTGGCTCATGAGGAAACAGGACGCGGTGTTTTTGAAGATAAGATGATCAAAAACATTTTCTCTACAGAATATATTTATAACAGTATTAAAAAGGATAAAACAGTTGGTCTTATCCGTGAAGATGAGCAGAATGGCATCATCGAAATAGCTGAACCGATTGGGGTAGTAGCAGGGGTTACACCAGTAACAAACCCGACCTCTACCACCATGTTCAAAGCAATCATTTCTATTAAAACACGAAACCCAATTATCTTCGCCTTCCATCCATCTGCACAGAAGTCTAGTGCAGAAGCGGCGCGTACATTATATGAAGCAGCAATGAAAGCTGGTGCTCCAAAGAATTGCATTCAGTGGATCGATCAGCCTTCCCTAGAAGCAACCAAACAATTGATGAATCATCCAGGCACAGCTCTTGTATTAGCAACAGGTGGAGCCGGTATGGTGAAATCAGCTTATAGTACAGGGAAGCCGGCACTTGGTGTAGGTCCTGGTAACGTACCTTGCTATATTGAGCGGACTGCGGTAATCGAGCGTGCGGTAAATGATTTGATTTTATCCAAAACATTTGACAATGGTATGATTTGTGCTTCTGAGCAAGCCGTGATTGTTGATGCACCAATCTATGAACGAGTTAAACAACTGATGATCTCCAATAATTGTCACTTTTTGACGGCTGATGAAAAGGCAAAAGTGGAGAAATTGGTCATAAATGAAAATACATGCGCCGTTAATGCGGATATCGTAGGAAAACCAGCGGCAGTTATTGCAGAAATGGCTGGTATACATGTAGATCCGGAAACGAAAATTTTAGTAGCAGAATTGACAGGTGTAGGCCCTGATCATCCATTATCTCGTGAAAAATTAAGTCCTGTTCTTGCATGCTATAAGGTGAAAAACGCGGATGAAGGCTTCCGCCGTGCCGAAGAAATGCTTGAATTCGGCGGCTTGGGACATACAGCGGTTATCCATACAGAAGACGATGATCTTATGGAAGCATTTGGAATGAGAATGAAAGCTTGCCGTATCGTAGTGAATGCTCCATCTTCTCAAGGTGCAATCGGGGATATTTACAATGAATTCATCCCATCCCTAACGCTTGGTTGTGGTTCTTATGGTCGAAACTCTGTATCTACCAACGTTAGTGCTGTGCATATGATCAACGTCAAAAAGGTGGCGAAACGACGCGTGAACATGCAATGGTTTAAGATTCCAGAGAAAATTTACTTTGAGAAAAATTCTATTCAATATCTACATGATATGCCTGATATCTCTCGTGCTGTAATCGTGACAGACCCAGCTATGGTAAAACTAGGCTATGTAGATAAGGTATTGAGAAATCTGCGCAGTCGTTCTCAATACGTCCATTGCAAAGTGTTTAGCGACGTAGAGCCAGATCCATCTGTAACAACTGTACGGAAAGGAACCGAGCTCATGGTGGATTTCCGACCTGATGTGATCATTGCATTAGGTGGCGGTTCTGCGATGGACGCAGCGAAAGCGATGTGGTTGTTCTATGAATATCCAAATGAAGAATTCCAAAACCTATACCAAAAATTCTTGGATATTCGTAAACGCGTTTATAAATTCCCTAAACTGGGCCGCTTAGCTAAATTCGTCGCGGTTCCTACCACCTCTGGTACTGGTTCTGAGGTAACACCATTTGCGGTAATTACTGACCGTGAGAAAAACATGAAATATCCAATTGCCGATTATGAATTGACTCCTGACGTAGCGATCCTTGATCCGCAATTTGTAATGACTGTACCAAAGGTAATCACTGCTGATACTGGTATGGACGTCCTTACTCACGCGATGGAAGCGTATGTATCTGTAATGGCAAATGATTTCACAGATGGTCTGGCATTAAAAGCCATTCAACTTATCTTTGAATACTTGCCACGTGCCTATAAAGACGGTGGAGACGAGGTCGCCCGTCAAAAGGTCCACAATGCATCTTGCATAGCAGGTATGGCTTTTGCGAACGCATTCCTTGGTATCAACCACAGCTTAGCACACAAATTGGGGGCTGAATTCCATATTGCACACGGTCGTTCCAATGCGATTTTAATGCCACATGTTATTCGCTTTAATGCGACTGTTCCGAATAAATTCGCATCTTTCCCTCGATATGAAAAGTTCATAGCACATGAGCGCTACGCAGAAATCGCTCGTTTGTTAGGACTGCCTGCTAAAACAACAGAAGAGGGTGTAGAAAGTTTAATTCAAGCCGTCATTACATTAGGAAAATCTTTAGATATCCCAATGAGCATTGAAGCGAATGGAGTAACGAAAGAAGACTTCGAAAAAGAAGTGGATCGCTTAGCAGTTCTCGCATTCGAAGACCAATGCACTACGGCTAACCCTAAAATGCCATTAGTTACTGAGCTTGCAGAGATTTACCGAAACGCATTCAAAGGCGTGTAGAGCTACACAAATTTGTGTTAGCTATACCATATAGTTTCTCCTTTCCGATTTCATATGATAACCTTCCCTTCACACTACTAAATTGGGCGAGCCGAATCAGGCTCGCCGTTTTTTTCTTTTTCCTGCGCGACAGCAATCTTATTACTTTAATTGCTATCTTCTTACTATGTAAAAAATTTTACTGAAGCGTTTGTTAATTTCAGCATATTTCAGAAATTATATTTACAGTCTTCAAAAAATCAGATAATGTATTACAAAAGAACATAGCAGTACAGTTGAGAGAGCAGATAGAGAAGAGTAGATAGGTTTTTAGTAAACAGTGCAGGTTAGACCAGTATAGTAAAGGGTTTATAGAGCTGAGGAGGAGAGTTTAGATGAGAAAAGTAACAGGTTTTATTATGTCTATTGGATTAGCGTTGTCATTAGCTGCATGTGGTGCTGCACCAACTGCAAAGCAGGAGGGAGTAACAGCAGCTGGACAAGATACATCAGAGAAGCAGGTCAAAATTGGTGTATCCCAATTTGTACAGCATCCTGCCCTAGATTCCATTTATCAAGGAATTAAGGATGGATTAAAAGATAAAGGCTTTGAAGAGGGTAAAAATCTGGAAATAGATTATCAGAACGCAAACGGCGAACTGAATAATACCATCACAATTGCTCAGAAATTTGCGAGCGACAAGAAAGACGTGGCAGTGGCGATTGCTACTCCGTCCGCTCAATCGTTGGCTAAAGCTATTGAAGATGTTCCAGTAGTATTTACTACAGTGACAGATCCTGTATCAGCAGGATTAGTGCCTTCTTTAGATAAACCAGATAAGAATGTAACAGGAACTTCTGATAAATTGTCAATGGAAGTGCAGTTGCAGCTCGTTCAAAAGTTCATTCCTACCATCAAAAAAATCGGTGTCATCTATACTACATCAGAAGTAAATGCAGAGGTTCAGGTTAAGGATTTACAGGCGGCTGGTCAAAAAATGGGTATCGAAGTAGTCCCAGCAGGCATCAGCAGTCAAAATGAAGTGCAAATGGGCGCTCAATCCTTACTTGGCAAAGTGGAAGCTATTTTTATCCCGATTGATAATACAGTGGTTGCTTCCATTGAAGGCGTGCTTGGTGTAGCGGAGAAGGCTAAAGTACCGGTGTTTGCATCCGATATGGATACGGTAAAACGCGGTGCAGTGGCTACGTATGGCATTGATTATTACAAGATGGGTAAACAGACCGGGGAAATGGTCGCGCGTATTCTGAATGGTCAGAGTGTGGCAAATACACCGGTTGAAGTTGGAAAGGATACCGAATTGGTCATTAACGAGAAGGCTGCTCAAAAGTTTGGTTTGACTATTTCAGATGATTTGCGTAAAGAAGCGAAAGAAATCGTGAAATAACAAAGGGGGCAGCGATGCCCTCTTTTTGGCGTGCGATTAGACAGGGTACTGCTTGAAGAGAGCAAAAATCCTTTGATGTAGAAGGTTGAGATTAGTAAGCTGAGACGAGCACAGGAGGATGACAGATGAGTGTAGCAATGATGGGAGCTTTGGAACAAGGATTATTATTTGCTGTAATGGCTTTAGGTGTTTATCTTACGTTTCGCATTCTTAACTTTCCTGATCTAACAGTAGATGGGAGCTTTGCCTTAGGTGGAGCAATGGCAGCTACCTTGATTTCGGAAGGAACAAATCCTGTATTAGCTACTTTAGTTGCCACAGGAGGTGGAGCATTAGCGGGAGCTTTTACAGGAGTACTTACTACGAAGGGGAAAATTAACGGGCTACTTGCAGGGATTTTAACCATGATTGCCCTATACTCGATTAATTTACGAATCATGGGTAAATCAAATGTTCCCCTATTACGTGAAACGACACTGTACTCAATAGCAAAGGATATGTCTATTCCAGACTTCACGGTGAATGGTATGACATTGTTTTCAGGAGTTGCGTTCCTTTTCCTAGCGGGCGTTTTTCTCTTAAAAGGAATCTTAGATTATTTTTTACATTCTGATATAGGGCTTGATCTGCGTGCTACGGGAGATAATCCAACTATGATACGGAGCTATGGTGTTGGTACGGATGGAACGTTAATTATGGGACTGGCCCTATCTAATGCACTCGTGGCCTTATCTGGGGCGCTGATTGCCCAATTTCAAGGGTTTGGCGATGTAAACATGGGAATCGGCATGATTATCATTGGACTCGCCTCTGTTATTATTGGAGAAGTGATTGTTGGCGATAAGAGTATCATGAGAGCTACATTTGCAGTTATTATTGGCTCCTTATTGTACCGATTTGTCATTGCTTATGCACTAAAAGTTGGCTTGTCGCCTGGGGATATGAAGCTGATTACCGCTTTACTAGTGATTGTGGCACTTACTTTACCGAATGTATTGCGTGGGATGAATAAGCACCTGCCTGTCTTAGGTAAAGGAGGGAATAAATCATGCTAAAGCTAACAGATGTATCTAAGCTATTTTATAGAGGAACCGTAAACGAGAAGATTGCTTTACAGCAAATTCATTTACATTTGATGCCGGGTGATTTTGTAACCGTAATAGGCAGTAATGGAGCGGGTAAATCAACATTGCTAAATATGATCGGCGGAGCCTTGTTGCCGGATGGTGGACAAGTATGTATTGATGGGAAAGATGTAACACGCAGGGGAGAGCATCAACGCGCCAAATATATAGGTCGAGTATTCCAAGACCCAATGGCGGGAACCGCACCTCATATGACTATTGAGGAAAATCTAGCTATCGCACTAGCGCGAGGGGAGCGGAGATTGTTCCGACTAGGGGTCACGAAGTCAAAACGGAGCTTCTTTCGCGAACAACTAAGCATTTTGGAGCAAGGGTTAGAAGATCGCTTGCAGGCTAAGGTGGGTCTATTGTCTGGAGGTCAACGTCAAGCTCTAAGCTTGTTAATGGCAACCCTGACTAAGCCAAAAATCTTGCTATTAGATGAGCACACCGCAGCGCTTGATCCGAAGCGGGCAGCACTGATAACAGCACTGACTAAGCGAATTGTCGCACGTGATCAGCTAACGACTCTCATGGTCACACATAACATGGAGCAGGCACTTTCGCTAGGAAATCGATTGCTGATGCTGCATGAGGGCAAAATTATTTTGGACGTAGGGCAGGAGCAAAAAGCTAGCATGACGACAAAAGAGCTGTTACAGGCTTTTGAAACAGCGCGGGGCGAGAGCTTTACAGAGGATCGATATTTACTGTCGTAACAAACGAAACTATGAAAATACAAAAGCCAATGCTTATGGACAAAGGACCTAGGCATTGGCTTTTTATATGAAAATCCCTATTAGCCGTTGATCAGACGACCAATGATTGGATAGTAGTACGTTCTACCTGTAAGAGAGTAGAAAATACCTTTGATTGGGCAGTAGAGAGCCATGATTCCGAACACGATGAGGAACGGAATACCAATTAGTATAAACGACAAAGCCCAAGAAATACCGATCAATACAGACATGGAAATATGGAAAACGAGTGCTTGCAGAGCTACGTTTTTGACATATCGATCAGATGCAAGTAACCAAATAAGAATGGGCCCGATGATGGGAGCAAAAAAAGTGCTGGCATGGGAAAGTAATTTTAACACTTGATTCATTTCCATAGCAAAAACCTCCTATTCGTTAAGGCAAATATCACGTAAGTAACAATAGATTCACATGATATCATGTTCCTAATGAATTTTCAAAATGTCATACTCAAAATATTTCTTTGTTTTACACTTTTATTTTACAAGTGAATCAATGTTTTTTATACCAGCAAACGAATGATTTTTATCTCCTCCTAGAGACTGAGAGGAATAGTTAAATGAAAGTTGAACGATTGTCGAAATATATATTTGGTTTATCGAAAAAAATAAAAAAATGTAAAAGGATTTTAAGATAATGAAAAGAATGGTAAAAAGATACCCGAATAATGAGTTTTTATAGGAGGAAAGGAAGGTTTTCAGATGAAGTGGAGAAAGACAATGTCTGCGATGCTTGCCACCGCGCTGCTTTTTAGTACAATGGCAGGCGTACCAAGGATAACGGAAGCTAAGAGTAAGAAAGATACCAAACAGCAAAAGCATCACCAGAAGAAGAAAAAAGACAAAGAAACGACAAAAGACAATTTTTCACCGGTAGACGAATCTAGTCTTAACCTCGATCGTTTAGCGAAAAATCTACAGGAAAGAGGCATTATCGCTGAAGATGCTACTCAGGATGAGATTCGAGATTCTATCAAGGAATATCTGGAGGATAAGCGTATACCGAGCGGGCCAGATACCTCAAGCTCATTTGGTGCTGAGGCAAAGCGGAGTCAAGAAGCTGCTAAAGAAGAGGTCATCCAGAATGTAGCTGAATTTAAAGGAAAGAAGCGTTCCAGAAATTTTGATGACAATATGTTTGTTGATAATATCGTTGTTAGTCTCATTGAGTTTCCCGATCGGCTTCACAATGAATTACCAAAAGTGAAGGATTCGATCTGGACGGCTGATTTTAATGAAGAGCATTATGAAAAAATGCTGTTTGAACCGGGCGGATATACTACGCCGGAGGGAACTTCAATGACCACAATGGCTAAATATTACGAAGAGCAATCGCGTGATACTTGGTCCGTAAATGGGATAGTAACACCTTGGATAACCGCTAAACATTCCTATAAATACTATGGGAAGAATAGGAATGGTGGGGATGCTCACCCACGTGAGCTAGTTATTGAATCCTTGGAGCAGGTAGGTAAGGCAATCGCGGGACATGAGGAGGAATACGATCAACGTGACCCTTACGATCTTGATGGGGACGGAGATTTAAATGAACCAGATGGCATTTTGGATAATCTGATGCTGGTACATGCTGGTATCGGGGAAGAAACAGGAGAGGATGATGATGCGATCTGGTCACATCGTTGGACGCTGGAAGAGCCTGTTAAGATACCAGGAACCAATCTACTTGCATATGATTATATGATTCAACCAGAAGATGGAGCGCCAGGTGTTTTCAGTCATGAGTATGGACATAATTTGGGCTTACCGGACTTATATGATACGAATAAAGGCGGACACGATTCTCCAGTTGGAGCTTGGTCATTAATGTCAAGCGGTAGTCACACAGGCTATGTATTTCAAACAGAACCAACTAGTCTTGATCCGTGGTCTAAGATGATGCTGCAAGAAATGTACGGAGGCAAATGGGTATCTCCGAAGGTAGTAGATTATGCTGACCTTCGCAAGAAACAGAAGTTTACATTGCATGAAGCGGTAAACAAAGATATTGATAATAACATGGTACTTAAAATTGATATGCCTGAGATTATGAAGGATGCACCAACGAAGCCCTTCCAGGGTGAATATTCTTATTTTTCGGATGAGGGTGATAATTTAACCAGTACGATTACCACTCCTGAAATTGATCTCACGGATGCTACGGAAGCAACAATGACTGTAGATATGTGGAGGAGTATTGAAAAAAATTATGATTTCTTATACCTAAATGCTATTGATGTAGATACAGGCGAGGAGGAATTAGTAGAGGATTGGAGCGATGATCCCGAGGAATGGGAGGAAGTAGAGATTGATCTCTCTGATTATGTCGGGAAAAAAATGAAATTCCAATTCGAATATGTGACAGATGCTGCTATGACGAAGCAAGGAGTATATCTGGATAACATCGTAGTATCAGTTGATGGTGAAGAGGTATTTACAGATGACGCAGAAGGGAAGCCTAAGATGGATTTAGACGGCTTCACTCAATTCGATGGAAAAGGTAAAAAATATGATGCCTATTATCTCGTAGAATTGCGCTCTTATAACGGTGCTGACGAAGGATTGAAATATTTTCGCCGTGGAGAAACATTTTTAACCTATGATCCTGGAATGGTTATTTGGTATTACGATGGGAAATATGGTGTAACCGAAGATAATAAAACCAGCTTGCATCCTGGTCATGGAATGCTTGGCGTCGTTGATTCCCATCAACAAATAAAATATTGGGACGATAACAAGAAGAAACCAGCTGATGCGCGTTACCAAGTAAGTGATGCTGCATTTAGTCCAAATCGTACCAGTGAAATTAATCTTGATTATATCTTGGGCAAGATGTGGAGTCCGTCGAGGAAGGGTGTAACAACCTTCTCGGATGAAAAGGATTACTCGATGCCAGGCTTAGAGGATGTAGGAATGGTACTGCCACAGGTAGGTCTTACCATCAAGATTAAGGATGTCGAGGAGGACTTCTCAAAGGCTACAATCGAAGTGTGGAAAGACTAGAGAATAGGACAAAAAAAGACGACTTGTTAGAAAGTCTTCACCAAAAATTAGAAAATAGGTTACATGAATTCGAGCATTTGTGATAACATATGAATTGTTGGAAACAGCAACCTATTTCGACAAAAAATTACAAAAAATATTGTCGATCCGCATAGAAAAACCGCAGGTGGCCGAACACCTGCGGCGATCGCAAATAGTCGTACGGGGTAGGTAGCCGTTCGAGTCAGCCATGGCCACTTTTCTGTTTAGTAGACAGACTAGTGGTCATTTCCGTTTGGCAGAGGCGGTCAGCAAGGCTATGATGAGTGTCCCAAACGTAATCATCAATGATAAGCCTTCATACACTGACATATGCCCACCCCCTTTCCGTGGGGATACGGTCCGCCTTACCGTCGTTTGACTTATCTGCTTAAAATTTATTATATCATGATATTTTCCTTTGTTGTATTATTTTGTAAAATGTCATGATTGTTAAATCATTTTTAGACCGCTGATTAAAATAATAACGCAAATCATGTAGCGTAAATGAATGGTAGGTACTTTAAGAGCAAGCAAACTCCCAATAAAAACACCGGGAATTGAACCTGTTAACAGTTGGAACACGGTAGCATAATTTATGTTTCCATATAGGATATGAGTAAAACCAGCAGCGGTAACAAGAAAGAAAGCGTGAGCAATATCGGTTCCGACCGTTGAGGCACCTCGCATTTGAAAAAGGTAAAGCAAAACAAGGGCAAATAGGGAACCACTGCCAACAGAGGTAAAGCCTACGATAAAACCTAAGATGGCCCCTGCAGTAATGACTAACATACTTTTTTCTTGCGTCGTTTTTAGTTGCCATTTGTTTGGCTTCACTTCTTTATGAGATTGAATCGTTTTGATCAGCATGACAATAGGAATGAGAATCAGCGCAAAACCTAATACTTTTTTGACTACTACATCAGCCGAACCGAAATTTGTTTGTATCCAATGTAGAGAATGAACGGCGAGAATGGCGCTGGGTACACTTCCAATACCTAAGTAGAATACAATGGTCCAGTCCACCGTTTTTTGTCTCCAATGCTGGAGAGTACCAAATATTTTTGTAATGGAGTTGTAGACAAGGTCTGTTCCTACGGCGATTGTTGGTTGAATTCCCATCATGATTAAGAAGGGCGTCAGTATTGCTGCCCCACCTACTCCTGTTAATCCGACAAGAAAGCCAACTAATACACCGATGAGAGTTAATGAAAGATCGATCATGCGAAACCCTCTCTTCTGTGGGCGAATGTACCTTACATGGTATGGAGCAGAGAGAATCAGGGTGCGTATCGATCAAAAAATGGGCGAGGGGCAGTTGTTATGTGCTAACTGCGTTTCTATTGTTGACTGTATATGGAAAGATTCGCTACAATGAATGCGAATCTATTTATGAAAAAAATCACTTCTTAGCTATAGACTTTCGAGTAAATATTCCGCTGTTATAGGATATGGGATCACTTATTTTGAAAGAAGGAAAGGAGCCTTGCAATATGGAACACGAGGTTGACTTAAAGGAGTCCGGCACCTCTTTCCTAGATGATATGGATACAAAACAAGTGCAAACTGAACCCGCAACGCTATCAGATTATGTACAATTAATGAAACCAGGTATTATTTTTTCTAACTTGCTCACTGCTTTTGCTGGTATTTGGCTTGCTTCAGCAGGTTTTAAAAATTTTCAATTTGACCTGACGATCTATACGTTGATTGGAACTTCTGTCATTATTGGCTCTGGTGCTGTGCTGAATAACTATCTGGATCGCGATCTGGATAAAAGAATGAAACGAACGCAAAGCCGTGCCTTAGCAACAGGACGAATTCAACCACGCAATGCATTGATTTTTGGACTAGGTTTATTATTGCTTGGATTGATAGTGCTGTTCTTTCTAGCTAATCCACTGGCAGCAGTTTGTGGTCTGGTGGGGCACATTTTTTATGTGTTAATTTATACCCCGATGAAGCGTGTCAGCACTTTGAATACCGTGGTAGGTAGTGTCTCAGGAGCTATGCCGCCTTTAATTGGCTGGGCTGCCGTAACAGGAACGCTTGATTTAGGAGCCTGGACTTTGTTTCTAATCATTTTCTTGTGGCAATCTCCGCACTTCTTGTCATTGGCTATGATGAAGGTGGAGGATTACCGAGCAGGCGGTATCCCAATGCTTCCGGTGGTACGCGGATTTGAAGAGACCAAGCGTCAGATGTTCTTCTGGGGTGCTGCACTACTGCCAGCATCACTCATTTTATTCCTATATGGGAATGTAGGCATGTTATATTTTATTGTCGCATCCATCATGGGGATTATTTATGTAGTGCTTCTCTTCCAAGGTTTTTCTGCCAAGGATGATATGGCATGGGCGAAAAAGCTATTTGGTTATTCGCTCATTTACTTAACAGTGATGTGTGCAGCCATGGTTATCAGCGCTATTTTGGTTCACTTATAAAAAAGTTTGAAAAGTTGACATGTTTATCACACATTAATATAGGAACATCTCTTGCAAAGCGGGGGATGTTTCTTTACTGTTAAAGGAAGTAAGAAAAAATTCGGAATAAAGGAATTTATTAAAAAGATGGCGGTTACATTTTTGCGCCAGCTAGGTTCGTTGCTTCTTCAAAACGATTTGCTACATTAATAAAAGAGGTATGGAAATGGACAAAAATGTAAAACGATTAGCGATCCTCTCGACCCTTGTTATGTTTATCGTGATGATTGCCGGTTCTTTAGTAACCAAAACTAATTCTGGTCTCGGCTGTGGAAATGATTGGCCACTGTGTAACGGGAAGTTTGTTCCCTCCTATGCTTTGGAGTCGATCATTGAATATGTTCATCGATTAACCACCGGTCTAGCAGGGATTGTAGTGGTTGTCTTTTCTATTTACTCGATCTTTACATACAAGGGCAATAAAGAAGTATTAGGGCTAGCAATTTTCGGAATGTTTTTTATTGTAGTAGAATCTATCCTAGGAGCCTCTGCAGTCATTTGGCCACAATCTTCACCTGTCTTGGCTCTTCATTTTGGCTTTTCTTTACTCGCCTATACAGGGGTATTTATGCTCACCATGTTTGTGATTAATCATGAACGCCTCCAGAAAATAATCAAGGGAACTGTTACAAAAGGCTTTGGTTTATATGTGTGGATGGTAAGTTTATACGCTTACGGGGTTGTGTATTTGGGTGCCTACGTGCGTCATACAGGCTCCAGCTTGGGCTGTTCGGGCTGGCCGCTTTGTAATGGAAAGCTTATTCCAGAATTGAGCGGTCAGGTAGGTGTTCAGTTTGTACATAGGGTGGCTGCTGCTGTATTGGTGCTGTTGATTATCGGAATTTATGTATATGCTGCCAAACATTATAAAGAATCACGCAAAGATATTTATACCTGCTCTAAGCTAGCGCTTGTATTGGTTATTCTTCAAGTTCTTAGTGGAGGCTTAGTGGTATTTGCTAATTTAGAATTATATGCTACTTTGACACATTCTGCCATCATTACAGTATTTTTTGGCATACTATGCTACTTAGGCTTACAGACATTGAAGAGGCCATCCTAAAAAGCGGAAATGGAAAAGAGCGAGGTGTTCTCGCTCTTTTTCTTTGGTAGACGGATGAGTAGCTGAGGAAGCCTAATCATCCTCCATGTATTCGTCCTGCAAGACGGAGTAAACCTTTGAATCCCGCAGTTCCCCTTTGATTAACACATTTTTACGCAGTGTTCCTTCATAAACCATCCCCAATCGTTGCATGACACGCTCAGATAGCGTGTTAGTTGCTTCACATTTACCTTCCATGCGAACGAGACCAATTTCTTTAAACCCATAAGCCATTACTGCCCGAAGCGATTCGTAGGTCATTCCTTTTCCGCGATAGTCAGGATGAAGGACTGCACCTAATGAAGCGCTTTTTTCTTTTTCTGCATATTGAAAAAGACCTGCGACTCCAATGGTTTTACCAGATTCTCGATGATAGATCGCCCAAATAAAAGCTTTTTTCTCTGCGCAATCGGCCATTCGTTTTTCTAAATACAGAACCGTATCTAATTTACTTTTATGGATTTTTCTAGGAACGTGATGCGTGGTTTCTTCCTTTGAAAAGATTTCAAAAAGGTCATCGGCCTGATGCAAGGATAGATGGAGGAGCATGAGTCGTTCGGTTACGAGAACAGGGTAGTCGGTTATCATTGATCCAACTCCTTTATATGTATTAGTTCCTTGAACCTATTTTTTCTTATTCTATGTATATCACAGGTTTTGGTAGAAACAAAAGAATATCTCCAAAACTTTCATCACTATCTTTTCTGAAGCAACCCTCTTACTTCTGGTACAATAGGTAAAAGCAAACAAATGATCGATAGAGGTGGAAAGATGCGTATTTTGCATACAGCAGACTGGCACTTCGGCAGATTGCTGGAAGGTCGGGATAGACGTATAGAACAAGCGGCTTTTGTAGACGAACTATGCCAGATTGTTGAGGATAAACAAATAGATTTAGTAGTGATAGCAGGTGATGTATATGACTCTGTAAACCCACCGGCATGGGCGGAGGAGCTGTATTATGAAGCCTTAGAGAGATTGTCAGCAGAAGGTAAGCGCGGGGTAGTCGTTATTGCAGGTAATCACGACCAACCAGAACGGGTGCGCGCTGCTTCGCCACTAGCTCATAAGCATGGAATTGTGTTGCTTGGGTTGCCTAAGGAGCTACCTTTGCTTACTAAGGCTGAGGCGTCAGCAGATAAAGTAAGAATCATCGATGGAGGATCATCCTGGTTTGAGATTGCTATTCCAGGAGTAGACCATACCGCTGTAGTGGTGGCTTTATCATATCCTTCAGAAGCACGATTAAAAGAATTGATAAGTGAAAGCTTTACACCAGAGCAAATGCAACAGGCATTTAGCGAGAGAATCAAGGACCTCCTCCATGATTTAGCCAGCCATTTTCGGCAGGATACGGTCAATATTATCACAAGCCATCTGTTTGCTATGGGCGGAATGGAGACTGACTCGGAGCGTCCCATCCAGATTGGTGGGACACATACTGTCTCGCTGGATGCGTTTCCTCCACAAGCAGATTATGTTGCTTTAGGACATTTGCACCGTTTGCAAAAACTGAGTGAAGCACCATTGATTCGCTATAGTGGCTCACCGTTATCGTACAGCTTTTCGGAGGCGGGACAAAGCAAGGCGGTGGTGATGGTGGAGATTATTCCGGGTCAGCAACCGACAGAAGAAATTATTTATTTAAAATGCGGTCGTACTCTAGCAAGATGGAAAGCGACTGGCGGAATAGCAGAAGTTGAAAAGTGGCTGGAGGAAGGAAAAGATGCAGATTGTTGGATTGATTTAGAAATTCACGTGGATGATGTGATTGATCCAGCAGAGTTTCAACGTATTCGTAAGCTGAGCGATAACTTTGTAAAGGTACAGCGTGTGCTGGTTGTCTCCACAGAACAAGAGAGGCAGGAAATAGAAAAACGCGAGGAATTAAATCCCGTACAGCTTTTTACTCGTTTCTATGAACGAAAGCGTGGAACATCACCAGATGAGCAGGTTATTCAATTATTTTCCCGTATGATGATAGCCTCTGATGCTGAGACAAAGAAACAGCCAGGAGGAGATGAATAATGAAGCCTATTTACTTGAAGCTATCAGGATTAAATAGTTATCGAGATTTGCAGGAGATTGATTTTGAAACGTTGTGTGAAGCCGGATTGTTTGGGATTTTTGGCCCTACTGGTAGCGGTAAATCCAGCATTTTAGACGCGATTACGCTGGCGTTGTATGGACAGGTTGTTCGTACAGGGGGAGGTTCGCATCCGCATGAGGTTCTCAATCAATTGGAGTCACGGCTATTTGTCTCCTTTACCTTTGAATTAGGAGGGGCGAGCCAACGACAGCGCTTTACCATCGAGAGGGAGTTTGGTCTAAATAAAAATGGTAATCGAAAGCAGCCGGAAGTACGTTTAATTCAACACGGCTTACTTGATGGTGAACAAGATCAGGTGCTGGAATCTAAAGCAACAGCAGCTACATCCATGATCGAGAACCTGGTGGGTTTAACCATTCATGATTTCACACGGGCAGTCGTGCTACCGCAAGGCCAATTTTCTAAGTTTTTGACCTTAAAAGGCAGTGAGCGAAATGAAATGCTCCAGCGTATTTTTCATTTGCACGAGTATGGCGAAAAGCTGATGCAACGGGTCAAGGAGCAGATAGACAGCAATAAAGCCTCTCTACATCAGTTAGAAGTGGAAGAAGCACGGCTGGGTGATGCGAGTGAGGAGGCTGTTGAAGCGGCGACTCAGGAGGCAGCAGGATTAGAGAAGGAATATGCGGAAGCGGAGCAGATTCACAAGGCTTTGTTGAATCAAAAGAATGAATGGGAACAAATTCGCAAGTGGCAGTTCGAATTGGGGGAAATCCAACAAAAGCTGACACAGCTTGAAGAGAAGGCTCAGCAAATCATGCTGCGAAAAAATGAAATAGCTAGACTGGAGGCATCTGTTTCTCTTTATCCATTGGTGCAAAAGGAACGACAGACGATAAAGCTATGGGAAGATGGTAAGCAACAGTTACTTGCAAAACGGATAGAACGGGAGCAAGTAGAGCTGCGTTGCCAAGAGGCTGAACAAGTAAGCCAACAAGCCCAACAACGATTGCGACAAGAGGAGCCACAGCTCATTCAGAAGCGAATCGAACTACAGCAAGCCGCAGAGTGGGAGCAAGAAATAGTAAAATTAGCTCAGGAAATCGGGCAATACCAGACAGAGATCCGTTTATTACAGCAGCAAATAGATCAGGATGAAGCTATGCTGTCAGCACTTGATCAGCAAAGAGCGGTAGTAGCTCAGGACCTGCAAAAGATTGATGCTGAATGGCAACAGACCACATTACGTTCAGAGGAACGCAAAGCGATTCGTGCGATGCAACAGGCCAAAATTTCCTTTGTTCAGGAAGAGCAACGTTTTGTAAGCACCGAGCGTGAAGCAACGGAGCTGTCTCAAAAGGTACAGCTTGGTCAAACCCGATTAAAAGAAGCAGATAGCTTCTATATTCATGCTCATGAAAAACGTAAAGAGACCGAAATCGCGGTAGTTGAAAAAGAGGCTCAGCCGATCAGAAGTGAAGAAGACATTACTCGATTACGTGAACAGCTAGTAGATGTAAAACGGATCGGCATTGATTGGCGTGGCTTCGAAAAAAAACAGGATGATTGGCGGTCAAAATGGACGGAATGGACTGCTTCACATGCGGATGTAACAACCAGATTACAGCAGGCAGAACAAACGTTGAACCACATAGAAAGCAAGAGAGGGGCTAGCCAGGATCAGTTAAAAGAGTGGGAGACGCAATGGGCTTCTTGGCAGCAGGCTAATATGGCTCATGCGTTGCGTTTACAGCTAAGAGCTAATGAAGAGTGCCCAGTTTGTGGATCAACGCATCATCCTTATAAGGATACAGATGCGGATACGGGCAATATCGTGCAGACAACAGCCCAAGCTCCTTCGCTACAACAGCAGGAAACGGCTTTACGTGACCGTCGGGCCAACTTAGATCACATGCTGGAACAAGTGGAAGAGGAATGGAGGAGTGCCTCGGAGGCTTGTCAGCAGATAAGAGTCGAGCTGGCTGGGTTATTGGAACGAAAGGATTCCTTGCAAAAGGAAAATGCACAGATTGATCAAGATTTGCAGCATATCAAACACCAATTAATTCAGTTGGGTGAAGAGTGGGTTGTAGCGTCTGTCGATGAATTGGGAGGGAAGTTCAAACAGGTTAGTCAAGAAGTAAAAGAACTCTCGGAACAACGTCACAGCCATGTGAAGCAGCTAGATGAATTGCAAAAGCTTCTTCGTGAGCAACGTGATGAAGAGCTGGAAAAAAAGGCGCAACAACAAAAAATCACCGCTTGGCTAGAGGGTCAGCAGGAGCAGCTACAACAAGTTAACAAGCGTCTATTGGATCATCAAAAGGCTTTATTAACGGCAGAACAGCAATTGGATGAACTACGGGGGGAAATTCCACGTGATCAGATTGAAGCTCATCACGCTAGAATGGAAAAGATGGAGCAAAGGCAGGAAGAGCTGCGTACGCTACGCGTGAATCTGGAAAAAACCCTTGAGGAATTACAGCAACAAAAACAAGTTCAGATAGAACAGCGCGGAGAAAAACAAGCCCGATTAACAGCGTTACATCAACGCTATGACGATCGAGAGGCACAATATAAAGCTAAACAAGAGCAATGGCAGATACGTACACAAGGTAGACCGGCTAATGAATTATTGCAGTTGTTGGAGCAGAATCTACAAGAGCTACAGACAGCAGCAGAACAAGCCGATACTCTAAAGCTTCAACTGACAAATCAGCGGCAACAATTGATGGAATCATTAGTTTCATTAGAAGAAACAAATTTACAGCTTACGAAGCAAGCTAAGGAATTGGAATTGGAAGTTGAACAAGCTTTGTCGCATGCTATGTTTGCTGATCGGGAAACCGTCTATGAATATTATGAGCGCCGAGCTTTATTGGAGTCGTATCAGACAGAGGTAGAAAGCTACCAAAAGCAGCTAACGGAATTAGCATATGCTAAGACACGCTTGGTTGAATCTCTTGCTGATCGGTCTGTAAGCGAGGAGTCTTACAATGAGTTATACACCTCCTTTTCAGAAGGAGAGCAACGCTTGTCTGCATGTAGGGAAGCTTTAACACTGGCAAAAGAGAGACTTCTAATCGTGCAACAAAATCACGAGAAATGGAAAAAAATAGAGAAGGAATTCGGTGCTGTCATTGATGAGCAGAGCCGTTTAGAAGAGTTACGAAAGCTGTTTGAAGGAAAAGCATTTGTTCAGTATATTGCTGAAGAAAAGATGATGACGATCGCCCGTGATGCTACCTATCATTTAGGACGTATGACGAAAGGCCGCTATGCACTGGAAATTGGAGATGGTGGAGAATTCGTATTGCGAGATGAAGCAGCGGGTGGACTGCGCCGTGCTGTTAACACTCTATCTGGAGGGGAAACATTCTTAACGGCTTTATCTCTAGCATTGGCCTTATCAGTTGAAATTCAAATGCGGGGAGGTCGTTTGGAATTCTTCTTCTTAGATGAAGGGTTTGGAACCTTAGATCCTGAATTGCTAGAGGTTGTGTTGGATGCTTTAGAGAAGCTAAGAATGACCCAATTTACGATAGGATTAATTAGCCATGTACCGGAACTAAAATTGCGTATGCCGCGACGACTGGTCATTACCCCTGCTGAACCGCTTGGGTCTGGTAGTCGCATTCATATGGAGATGGAATAGGAGGGGAGACAATTGGCTGTACAGTTTTTACTAGGTCGGGCAGGTACCGGCAAGACGGCTGCGATCTATTCTGACGTAATAAAAAAGCTCGATGAGGAACGGATGGGTCCCCCTCTAATCTACTTGGTTCCCGAGCAATCAACTTTTCAGGAAGAATATAAATTAATTAATTTGCCCGGGTATTCGAGTCATATCAGGGCACAGGTGTTAAGCTTTGGCCGTCTTTCCTACCGAATATTACAGGAGGTTGGGGGACTGACAACGTTGCCTATTGATGAACGTGGTAAGCAGATGGTGCTACGTCTGCTATTAGAACGTTATCAGGATGAATTAAAGGTGTTTCATCGGTCTGCCTTGCAGCCAGGATTTGCTGAAGAATTGGTACAAATGATCAGTGAATGTAAAAAGTATAGTGTCAGTCTGGAAATGCTGGAGCAGCTACAAATAGAAAATGCAACCCTTCAGCATAAATTACATGATTTGCTATTAATCATGAGGGCGTATGAAGAGTATGTTACAGATAAATATTTTGATAGTGATGAACTTTATTCCACAGTTGCCAGCAAGCTAGCTCAATCTAGTTTTATTGCAGAGGCAGAGATTTGGATTGATGGTTTTAGTGGTTTTACAAAACAGGAATATGCGTTAATTGAGCAATTGATGTACTGCGCTAAACAAGTAAATATAACTTTGTGTTTAGACCCGCAGGATCGGATGAAACCGCTAGATGATCTTTCGCATTTCTATCCAACAATGGAAACGTATCAAAAGCTACTAGATATTGCGATGCGAGGCAATATTCCAATTGAGGAGCCGCGTTTGTTTGAGCATAACCATCGTGTTACTAGTAGTCCATGGCTTGCACAGATAGAACAAAAATATTTTGACTGGAAAAAGCCTGCTGTTCTGCCTTCACCTAAGCATGTTGACGAGGTAAAGCTGTTTACAGCCGCCAATCGCAGGGCTGAGGTACAAGCGGTCGCTCTGCAAATTTTGTCACTTGCACGTGATTATGGCTATCGGTATCGTGATATGGCTGTGCTTTTGCGAGAAATGGGTACTTATTCTGAAGAAATTGCTCATGTATTTACGAGCTATGATATACCATACTTTCTTGATCAAAAGAGAACCGTAAGCCATCATCCTTTGATTGAATTTATTCGATCATCACTTGAGGTTATCTCTAAAAATTGGAGATATGACGCGGTCTTTCGTTGTTTAAAAACTGATTTACTGTCCCCGCTGAATCAGCCGCTTAGCCAATCGAGGGCTGAGATTGATTTATTAGAAAACTATGTGCTGAGCTATGGCATTCAGGGATATTATTGGTCCATGGATGAGTGGGGGTTTCACGGAACTAATACTCTATACGAGCAAATTGAATCCATACGTCAACAATATGCGACACCTCTTACAACATTTGAGGCTAATATGAGAGTGGCTTGCAAAGCGGGTGTACGCCAAATGGCGACCGTCCTATATGAATTTTTACAAATGCAGGATGTTCCTACCAAACTGGAGGAGTGGCAGGAGCAGGCCGAATTAGAAGGTGATTTGGAAGCTGTCCGTGAGCACGAGCAGGTTTACAATGATGTGATGGATTTATTGGATCAGATTGTAGAAGTAATGGGCGATGAACAAATGGAGCTTGTTACATTTGCTCGGATCATTGATACAGGTCTGGATAGTATTCGTCTTGCCTTAGTTCCTCCTTCGCTGGATCAAGTGGTCATTGGGTCCATGGAGCGCTCCCGTCAACCTGACGTAAAAGCTTTGTTCTTGATGGGAGCAAATGAAGGTGTGATCCCCCTACGTCCCAAAGAAGAAGGGATTTTAAACGAAGCGGAGCGAGAAAAGCTGGAAAAGGCAGGTATTGAACTAGCACCAACAGCGAAGCGAAAGCTAATGAATGAGCAATATCTTCTCTATCGTGCAATGACACGACCATCGGAGCGACTATGGATTAGTTGCTCGCTGGCTGATGAAGAAGGCAAAGCCCTGTTACCATCTAGCTTGTACGAAGAGATGAAAAAGACCTTACCTGGCCTTACGATTGGATATTTTCACAACGAACCAACTGCGGAACCGCAGTTGGATATAGGATTGCTGGGAAGACCGCGACAGGTGTTTAGTCATTTACTCACATTAATTCGTCAATTAAAAAAAGGAATTTCGCTTCCTCCATTTTGGTGGGAGGTGTATGACTGGTTCCTTGAGCATGCAGAAGATGAAAAACGAGAGAAATGGCTGTTATCGGGGCTGGGATACCAAAACCGTGCTTATCCACTTTCCAAAGAAGTTAGTCGTTCCTTATACGGAAATGAGATTCGGGTAAGTGTTTCCCGATTAGAACGATTCCAAGCCTGTGCCTATTCTCATTTTTCCTCACATGGTCTGCGGCTAAGTGAACGTCAAATGTATCGTCTCGAAAGATTTGATGTTGGTGAGCTTTTTCATGCATCTTTGAAAATGGCAGTAGAGCAAATGAATAAACAGCAGGTTAATTGGAGTGATATGACGGAGCAAGGTAGCATGCAGTTGGCTGATCAGGTGGTGGAGGAGCTTGTTCCACAAACCAGAAGCAGTATTTTGCAACGCACGGCTCGTTATCGTTATGTCACAAAGAAATTAAAACGTGCTGTTGGGCGTGCGATCTCTGTACTGGGTGAGCATGCACGAAGAAGTCAATTTGAACCGATCGGTTTGGAAATTGCTTTTGGGCCTGGCGGAGAAATTCCGGGGCTGACTCTGGAGCTGGAAGATGGAATCAAATTACATTTGTTAGGTAGAATTGACCGAATTGATCACTCTGTAGGAACAGAAACTGAATTTTTACGTGTGATTGACTATAAATCGGGCCCGAAAGCCCTTGTTTTGTCCGATGTGTGGAATGGATTGAATCTTCAATTGCTAGTATATCTGGATGTGGCTGTGAGCAACGCTGAGAAATGGGTAGGCAAGCAGGCTGAGGTAGGCGGTGTCTTCTATTACCAAGTAGCAGATCCGTTTGTTACTGCTAAACAAATGCTATCAGCCGAGCAGGTGGAAGCGGAACGGCAGAATAAGCTGAAAATGAAGGGGCTTATGCTAGCGGACTCACAATTAGCACGCTTAATGGATAGCCAAACGGAATCGGGGAATTCTGATCTGCTTCCGTTTGGGATCAAAAAGGATGGAAGCTTCACACAATATTCATCAGTAGCTTCCAAGGAGCAGTTTGATCTTCTGCAAAAATTTGTGCGCAAATGTATTGTGAAGCTGGGGAAACGATTAACGGATGGAGATATAAGCATCGCGCCTTATATGCAGGGGCCAAGACTTGCATGTCAGACTTGTCCGTATAAGTCGGTTTGTCAGTTCGATAGTTTATTGGAAGGCAATCAGCCACGTTTATTAAGTAAAAAGACCGATAAGGAAGTTTGGGAGTTAATTCGTGAAGAAGTCTACGAACAAGATGACGAGGGAAGGGAGGTAGGAGCATGAGTGAGCAGGAGAATGTAGTGGAACAAAAGCCGAGTCATTGGACGGATGAGCAGTGGAGAGCCATTATCGAAAAGGGAGATAACCTACTGGTAGCTGCCGCTGCCGGTTCTGGTAAAACCTCAGTTTTAGTAGAACGGATTATTCGTAAAATCTCTGATGTTAACGATGCTGTAGGTGTGGATCAGTTACTGGTTGTAACATTTACAAATGCGGCTGCTGCCGAAATGCGCCACCGAATTGGCGATGCTCTGCGTAAAGCCTTGGAAAGCGATCCTACCTCTGCCCATTTACGTAAGCAGTTGGTTTTACTGCAACGAGCAACTATTACCACGTTGCATTCTTTTTGTTTGGGCTTGTTACGTCAGTATTATTTCATAGTGGAGCTTGATCCAGGGTTTCGCATTGCAGATCAAATGGAGGCAGAATTACTGCGTCAGGACGTATTAGAAGAGCAATTTGAACACTGGTATGAATCTGATGAAAGCTTTGCAGCATTAGCTGACGTGATGGTAGAAGGCCAGGATGACGATGCGTTAATGGGGTTATTTATGCGATTGTTTGACTTCTCCCAAAGTCATCCGCATCCAGATCGTTGGCTAAAAAATGCAGCCGATATGTTTGCCCATACACAAGTGGAAGAGTTACACGAATCTCCTTGGGTCGTGACATTGACAGGGGCTATTTCTTTAGAGTTATCTGCCCTTGAGTCGCAAGTAAAAAAAGCAATAGCTCTTGCAGAAGAACCAGATGGACCTGGAGCATATGTGCCTTTATTACAGCAGGAGCTTACTTTTATTCATCAAGCGAAATGTGCTGCTGAGCAAGGCTGGAAGCAGTTAGATGACAGTATGAGAAGCATTGCATTCGGTCGATTGCCAGCAGTAAAGGATGCTGACCCGCTGCTTAAAGAACAAGTCCAAAAACTACGCAATGGTGTAAAAGATAAAATAAAGAAGCTACTGGAAGAATATTTCACGATGACGCCTGAGCAATATGCGACAGACCTCAACCGAATGGCTCCTTATATGCATACACTGGCTCGGCTTGTTAGTGAGTTTAAACAGGCCTTTCGACAAGCTAAGCAAGAACGGGCTCTTGTTGATTTTAGCGATCTGGAGCATATGGCACTGCGAATTTTGCAGCAGGAACAAGAGGATGGCAGCTTCGTCCCCTCTGCCATTGCTATGCAGCTACAGGAACAATTTGCTGAAGTGCTAGTCGATGAGTATCAGGATATCAATCTTGTGCAGGAAACGATTTTACAGTTGGTCTCAAGGAAAGAGACAGCAGGAGTGGCAGCAAATCGTTTCATGGTAGGGGATGTTAAACAGAGTATTTATCGCTTCCGACTTGCTGAGCCTAATCTATTTATGCAAAAGTACGATTCGTATGAAACCAATGAAGAAAAGGACCCTTTCGCTCTTAAGGAAAAGAGTGTGCCTTTGGAGCTGAAGGGAAAGCGAATTGATTTGGCCGCTAACTTCCGCAGTCGAAAGGAAGTAGTGGATGCTGTCAATTATCTGTTTCGTCTAGTCATGACTCCGCGTGTAGGTGAGATTACTTACGATCAAGCAGCAGAATTGATTGGTCGAGCTTCCTATCCAGAGATAGAGCCAGAGCAATTGGTGGTAGAAGTACATTTAATCGATCGTACGGGGGGTGAATCGGAGGAGTCCAGTTTAGGGCAAGTGTCAGAGCGAGTAGGTACTAGCTCTACAGGAAGTATAGATAGCTATGATAGTGAAGGAGAAGCTCTACCTACTCTTGAAGAGGAAGCCTCTGTTGCTCAGCTAGAAGCACGATTGATTGCCAAGCGTATTAAGGAATGGCTAGAGCCTGGTGTGGGCGGTCAGCCGTTACTTGTATTTGATAAGAAAACACAGGGAATGCGTCCCCTAGAATATCGGGATATTGTTATTTTGCTTCGAGCTACAGCGGGCTGGGGACAGGCAATAGCAGACGAATGTAAGCAGGCTGGAATACCTATCTATGTAGAACAGAATCAGGGTTACTTTTCCGCGAATGAAGTGGATGTAATCATGTCATTATTACGTGTCATAGATAATCCAAAACAGGATATCCCATTAACGGCGGTACTTCGCTCTCCTCTTATTGGTCTTAGCGAAGAAGATTTAGCTCAGATTCGAGTATTGACTCCTACGGGGCCTTTTTATCAGGCAGTCGAACAGTATGTTATGACAGAGGAGGAGCAGTTGAATCGGGTCGTAATGGCCAAGCTTCGCCGATTCTATCGGATGGTGCAGGGCTGGCGAACAAGGGGAAGACGAAGCTCGGTAGCAGAGTTATTGTCTGATATTTATACAGAGACAGGCTATGTTGATTATGTAGCATCATTAGAAAATGGATCGCAGCGTCAGGCAAATCTACGTGCTTTATATGACAGAGCGAAGCAATACGAAGCTACCTCGTATCGTGGATTGTTTCGATTTTTACGCTTTATTGATCGAATGCAGGAGCAAGAGAATGATCTTGGAGAGGCGCGGACCATTACAGAAAGTGAAAATGTAGTCCGTTTAATGACGATCCATAAAAGTAAGGGATTGGAGTTTCCGGTCGTATTTGTGGCTGGAATGGGTAAACAGTTTAACCAAAGCGATATGAAAGGTCGTTTTTTACTGCACAAGGACTTAGGCTTTGGTCCACAGGTGGCCGACGCGGTTTTGCGCCTGCGTTATCCAAGCTTAGCTTTTTTAGGAATTCGTCAAAAGCTTAAATTAGAGATGCTAGCTGAAGAGATGCGTGTACTGTATGTTGCGCTGACTAGGGCTAGAGAGAAGCTTATCCTTGTAGGCTCAGCTAAGGACTTGAGCAAATCAGCCATCGCCTGGTGCAGCCAGTCTACTGATAAAGAGACCCTATCTGATGAAGATTTAATCCAAGCGAAAGGATATCTTGATTGGATTGGTCGAGCATTAGTCCGGCACAAACATGGAGAACCTTTACGCTTGTTGTGCCCAGAAAGTCAGGATATTTCCTCGATACCGCTAGTGCGAGATCCGTCTGTGTGGCAGTTCCAGTTTTATCAGCCGAGTGATCTGATGGCGATAACCGAACAAAGTGAGCATGATGAGGAGGTTTTCTCCTTATTGCAGAAACGAAAGCCAGTTCCTGATCATCCACATGCAGAGGAATGGCGTGATCAGATTAGGTCTGTACTGGAGTGGCAGTATGCTTCACAGGTTGTGTCACAGGTGCCGGCTAAATGGACCGTTAGCGAATTGAAGAGCCAAGCTGTAAATCTAGCCGATGGAGCAGAAGGAGCTGGAGTGAAGCTTGATTGGGAGAATGAGCGTATTGACACGCAATCTCAAGTGGTAGCAGGAATAGAAAGCCAAATAGATAGACAGTTAACCACTCAGGCTGCAGCCGAAGAGCGCGGTCACCTTAATGCAAGCCCTGAGCAAATAGCAGAGGGTCCAAGGCTACGTCCATCAAGGCTCACAAAGAAGCCGAGATTTCTAACTGAAATGGACAAGAAGAGCAAGGATATAAACAGCGAAAAATGTGATCCGAAAATCATAACAAATAATGATTCTGTAATTATCAAGGAAGAAAGACGCGAGAAGCTGGTAAATCAAACGAAGTATGAAAAACCTATTTTTACGAAGGCAGAAATAGGTACCTTTACGCATTTGATTATGCAAAATCTACAGTTGAATAGAGCCTTGGATCAGGCGGACGTTACTGATCAAATCGAGCAGATGATAGCAGGACAGATGTTGACTAGGGAGCAAGCCAATGTGGTGGATATTGCTTCTATAGTTCGTTTTTTTGCCAGTGATTTAGGACAGCGCATGCAAAAGGCTACCAAGGTGTACAGAGAGCTACCATTTACGCTTGCCGTCCCTTTACGTGATATTAGATCTCGCTTGCTTGCTGAACAAGCAGAATTATTATTATCTGATTCAGGTGACGAACGGGTACTTGTGCAGGGGGTAATTGATTGTGTCATTCGTGAGGCAGACGGTGGATTGACTTTGATCGATTATAAAACAGATCGATTACCAGCAGATGAGACTAAAGCAGCTCAGATGCTTCGGACAAGATACAAGGAGCAAATAAGCTTGTACGCACTCGCTCTTGAGGAGAGCTGGAAAGAGCCAGTTGCGAACCGCTATTTGATAGCTATGTCAACAGGACTTGCGGTTCCATTGCATGAAGAGTAAGGACGATTGAAAAAACGAAGAGGTTTCCCGAAAATCGAAATGAAAGAGGGAAGCCTCTTCGTTTTATTTTTTATCTTGTTTAATCAGCACCATCATAGTGAGTACAATACAAGTCAGAAGGCTAGTGATGCCGATCGTAGCACCAATAAATGCAATTCCCAAGCCTTCAAGTCCACTTATATTGATGCTATATAGAACTGCTATACTGCTGACAATAAATACGACCGTTGAAGGGATATACATAAGAAACAAGGTTCCAGGTTTTTTGATGTACAGAAAGTAGGAAATGGAGAATAAGCCCAAAAAGGTAATGATAGCTATCATGATTATGCCTAACAAATAAACATCACCATCCTTGTGTTGTTGGCTTAGTTTATCCAATTTTTAAACAGGAAATTTAGTGATGAGTAATCACGTTACCGGCAACATGTGAGTTTTCTTATCAGTTGACCGCAACTTCCCTCGATTTTTAGCGTACTAGTATGGAGGGGGAAGAAAGATATGGAAAGTAGAGAATATATGGAGTTTATGGGGGCCTTAACTGCAATAGCGCTACCTGTCTCCTTAGGATTATTGCTTGCCTATTTTATTCGGAAACTGCCTGAATGGTTCAAGTGATGATGACATTCTTTTCGTACCGCATGATTTCTTCTATAGCTGGCATCATAAATGATAGATTCATCATAATTACTAACATAGAAAAGCAGGTATGGTCCTTTGCTATATGCGAAAAGACATGCCTGCTTTTACATTTCTACATATAAAAAAAGAGATAATAACATGTTGGGAAGGCCTACTAAAAAAAAATGTACGGCCCACATTTGCTGTTTTTTGTGTTTTTTATCATAAAAAAGAGAGCGTTCATGCATTCTGCTACTATCTAATAGAAAGGTAGAAATGAATGCGCTGATCCCCCAGAATAAGGCACCAAGGATAACAGCTACTTTAAGCATGAGCAGGTGGTCTTGAATGAGTAATGAGACGAGGAGTGAGACAAGTAAACCTAAACTTAATGATTTTAACATGAATCCCCTCTCCTTTCTCACTCATTTTTACGCTTGGCAGGCCGAAAAGGTTACAGGAAAAAATGCCATAAATCTGTTCTTTATTACGGTGATTGGATAACGAAGGGGAACGTGCTATACTTTGAAGAAAAAATTCGGGAGGAACCCTACGATGCAACCAATATCTGACAAAGAATGGAACCAATTTAAGCAAAAGCATGAAGATACAGCAATTATGCTAATTACGTGCCCTGATCGTCCCGGGATCGTCTCGACAGTTTCTCGATATCTATATGAACAAGGTGCTAATATCATTCAATCTGACCAATATACAACCGACCCAGAAGGTGGACGCTTTTTCATGCGGATTGAATTTAAGCAAAGCCGTCTACAAGAGTGCTGGGAGTCATTAAATCAGGGGTTTGCACCGATTGCCAAACAATTTGAGATGGAATGGAAGCTAGTAGAGGCATGCAAGCGTAAGCGTATGGCCATTTTTGTATCGAAAGAAGATCATTGCCTAGTAGAATTGCTGTGGCAGTACAGTGCAGGATACTTACATGCGGATATTGCGATGGTTATCAGTAATCACTTGGATACGAAAGATATTGTAGAAGCGATGGGGATTCCTTTCTATCATATTCCTGTGACAAAGGACACGAAACAAGAAGCTGAGCAAAAGCAAATCGAGCTCATCAAAGGCAAGGTAGATATGATTGTATTAGCTCGTTATATGCAGATTTTATCACCGACCTTCCTGCAAGATTTTCCATGCCAAATTATCAATATTCACCACTCCTTCTTACCAGCTTTCGTAGGAGCAAAGCCATATGAACGAGCGTATGAGCGTGGCGTTAAATTAATTGGTGCCACTGCGCATTACGTAACGGAAGAACTGGATGCGGGCCCGATTATTGAGCAGGGAGTAGAACGTGTGACTCACCGTGATGATGTAGATGATCTTAAGCGTTTGGGTAAACAAATAGAGCGGACCGTGTTGGCCCGCGCTGTTCATTGGCATTTAGAGGATCGAGTTTTGGTTCATCAAAATAAAACCGTAGTTTTCCCATAAAGATCGGGCAATTCTTGCTGTAGAACATG
Organism: Brevibacillus halotolerans; assembly: GCF_026891775.1. Taxonomy (NCBI): domain Bacteria; kingdom Bacillati; phylum Bacillota; class Bacilli; order Caryophanales; family Paenibacillaceae; genus Brevibacillus; species Brevibacillus halotolerans. The sequence continues at coordinate 101,446 of NZ_JAPTNK010000010.1, read as the reverse complement.
GTTGATATAGGAGATGACCTGCTGAGATTCAGGGCCATGTAAAATAATATGACCAGAGTTTGGGAAATATTGAACAGCGGTTTGCTTGCTCGTCACCTTTCGCTGTAGATACTCTGCGCTAACAGCTTGAACAGTATCATCCCTTTTCCCCTGAATAATGTAGTACGGGCATGTAACACGATGCATCATGAGCTTTGTTTCAGCTAAAAGCCTGCGGAACTGGAGCATGCTAGTAAGCGGAATACGGAACAGGCTAGCCAGATATTTGTTGCTGTAGTTACTGAAGTCTTCTTTTAAATTAGAAAGGGATTGGGGAATATCCCAATAGTAGTATGGTGTACACAGAGTAAACAAGAGTCGAACGGGGTAACGAGCGGCTAGATGGAAGGCAAGTAGGCCACCCATTGAAAAACCGATTATCACTGTGACATCTACGCGCATGCTAAGTCGTTGATAGGCATGCTCGGCTGAATGTATCCATTGCTGGCGAGTAGAATGCTTCAAATGATAACGATCGGTCCCATGACCTTCTAATGTAGGGCATTCAACAGTATAGCCTTGACTACGCAAAAATTGAACGAGAGGTAGCACATCATTCATTTTGCCTGCAAATCCATGTAAAACAAGAAAGCCAAGCGTGGTAGCCATTTGCAAGCTCCTTTCTAAATAAAAAAGGCGACCCAAGGGTTGCCTTTTTTTGCCTAGAATACAGGGATTCTTAGCTCTAACAAGCGCAACAGAGGAGATGCTTTTGCATATGTGCAAAGCCAAGCTTACGATGTCTTGTTAGGTTATGCGAAATGAAATGAAAGTAACCGTGTTAGACGGTAACGGTTTTTAACTCGTTTGCCACTTGGAAGGAAGCGGCGGTGCAGGCTTTAATATCATCTGCTGTGAAGCCATCCGCTACTTCGATTAAAGTAAGGCCTTCTGACGTTACGTCAAATACTGCACGATCAGTAATAATCCGGTTAACCACTTGTTTCCCGGTTAAAGGAAGCGTGCAGGCAGGAAGAATTTTGCTCTCTCCATGCTTATTTACATGCTCCATGATCACCACAATTTTTTTTGCACCGTGGACCAAATCCATGGCCCCGCCCATTCCTTTTACCATTTTTCCTGGAATCATCCAATTAGCTAAATCACCCTTCTCGGATACCTCCATCGCACCCAGAATGGCCAAATCAATATGACCTCCGCGGATCATGCCAAAGGACTCAGCAGAGGAGAAATAGGAAGCACCAGAAATGGCAGTAACGGTCTCTTTTCCAGCGTTGATCAAATCAGGGTCGATATCATCAGCATACGGATAAGGGCCGATGCCCAGTAATCCATTTTCTGATTGTAAAACTACGGTTTTACCCTCCGCAATATAGTTAGCCACCAGTGTAGGCATACCAATTCCCAAATTTACATAAAAACCATCCTCGATTTCCTGAGCGGCACGCATGGCCACTTGCTCGCGAGACAAGGTCATGGATAACTACCTCCTTATTTTAAACAGTGAGTAAGCGTTTGATTAAACATTATCAATGTTTGTGATTGTTCGATAATATTTTTAATAATGTTATATCAAGCTTTCTGAACAGTGCGCCGTTCGATACGTTTTTCAAAGGAAGGGGCTTTAATCAAGCGTTGTACGTATATGCTTGGAGTATGAATATGATCAGGGTCAAGTTCACCTGCCGCTACGATTTCTTCCACCTCAACAAGCGTGATTTTACCAGCCGCCGCCATCATTGGATTAAAGTTACGTGCGGTTTTATGATAAATGAGATTACCGAGCGTATCTGCCTTCCAAGCTTTGATTAATGCAAAATCACCGGTAATCGCAGTTTCCATTACGTATTCTTTATCATGAAATATACGAGTTTCACGCCCTTCGGCAATTGGTGTACCAACACCAGCCGGCGTATAAAAGGCAGGAATGCCAGCCCCACCAGCACGAATTCTTTCCGCTAACGTACCTTGTGGTGTCAATTCTACCTCCAGTTCGCCGGAGAGGAATTGCCGCTCAAATTCTTTGTTCTCCCCTACATAAGAGCTGACCATTTTCTTAATTTGCTTTTGCTGTAGCATGAGGCCAAGCCCCCAATCATCCACGCCGCAATTATTTGAAACCACGGTTAACCCCTTGACCCCTTTATCACGCAAGGCAATGATCAGATTTTCCGGAATACCGCAGAGACCAAACCCACCTACTAATAACGTAGCCCCATCATGAATATCCGCAACCATGTCGTTATATGATTCATAAATCTTTGCCACGATGCACCTCTCCCTCCTGTTTAAAAAAAGCTATCACAGTTTTGTACGATCTGGGATGTGTGTAAGCGTTTTATAAGATGAATTTTATCAGACTATTCAAAAAGATAAAAGGGTAGAACACAACTTTAGCGACCTATCATATCTTTTCTTTTTAAGGTAAGATTACTAAGGATAGATAGAGAGTTTTGAAACGGAGGAAACCTGCATGATAAAAATGTTTGTAAGCGATTTGGATGGCACTTTACTAACAGATGAGAAAAAAATTGATCCGGCCGATCGTGAGGCATTGCTGTTTTTAGCTCAAAAGGGAATCCAAATTTGTATTGCCAGCGGTCGTATTGATAGAGATATTAAATGGGTCATTGAGGAGCTAGGTCATCAATGCCATCGTGTGAGCCAAAATGGTGGTTTTGTTATTACGCGAGAAGAGCAGTTACTGCATGCTTGCGATTTTGATCCAGAGATGGCTCGGAAATTGTGTGAGACAGGGCAGGAATTCGATGCAATAAGCTTGGTGAGTGTGGGCGATGATGTGTACCTGACGAAAAAAACAGCGTACAAGGAAATAGAAGAGGCTCATAAGGAACAAATTAAAGAGGAGCCAAACCTTATTAATATGTTCAGCGATCAGCTAAAACCAACTAAATTAACATATATCGGGGAAATGGAGACATTAAAGCAATTACAGCAAAAGGTTCATGAGCTATACCCTGAACAATTTGATTCATTTGTATCCTTTAGCGATTGTCTAGATTTAATGCCTTTACATGTTAGTAAAGGAGATGGCGTAAGCCGATTGATGGACAACCTAGGTCTATCACCGGATGAAGTGGCTTGCATCGGGGATTCCTACAATGATCTGCCTATGTTTGAAGCAGTGACACACAGCTTTGCCATGGGACATGCTGATGAGCCTATTAAAGAAAAAGCGGCTCATACAGTAAAGAGCGTGCGCGAGGCAGCAGAGTGGGTCGCTTTGCAAAACGGCTGGCAGTTGACACCTTCATATTCATCTAAATAGCAGGAATATAAGACGCGGCTTCCACGTATCATGTGGGGCTGCTCTTTTATTTTTGTTTTTGCGGTAAAGCGAAACAGATGCTCGCGGTAGCCGATGATGAGCTGTCAAAGGGGTAACTTGCCAGTTATTTGGTAATTGGCGGAATAATAGAAGGAAAAGAAATTATGTAAATGATGGTAATTTAGATCGAAATGAAGGAAGGAAAGAAGAGGATATGGCAGAAATAGAAGATAGACGGGAAAAGTTATGTTCGGAAGATTTTCAACCCTTACCGCATACCAATAGATAACTAAATAACAGGTAACCATAGATTTGGCATAAACAGTAGACCAAAAAGGGCTGTCAACTCAATGGATAGCCCTTTTTCCATTGGCCAAGCTTTCAGGTATAATAGTGAAAATCAGTTTATTTCACAAAGAGGTGACCCATGAATCGTCGAAAGGGGCTGGTGTACGTATGTATTCTACTATTGGCACTAGCTGTTCAATTTGTATTTTCTTCTCAACCGTATGGACAACAGGATATACGCGGACAATTAAAAAAATATCTCGACCTACATGATGTTCAGGAGAAAGTTGGAAATATTTCATTTCAATATGTAAACAAGGAGGTAAGCTTTGAAAATAATGGTGTAGAAGGAGTTTTAGAATTTTTCATTCGTAAAGGAGGCCATTTCTTTGGTTTTATGTTCATTGGAATCATGCTGTTCCAAGCCATTCGCTATTTCTCTTCCCCTGCTTATTCATTGCCATGGAGCTTGTTTTTAAGCCTTTTTTTAGGGGTGCTAGATGAATGGCATCAGTCCTTTACACCCGATCGCTCTGCACTCGTTACGGATGTTGTGCTTGATTTTTCGGGAGCCTTCATTGGCATAATATTTTTATTTGTCTATACAATTTTCAGAAAAAAACAAAAAAGTTTAAAAATGTTGTAACAGAATACTCACAGGTGTTAACATTTTAACGTAGGGTTGATGATAAAATTTAGAAAATCAACCATCATAAAGAGAGATAACACCACTATAGAATTAGGAAAAAGAAGGGAAGTCTGTTAAATGAAAGTACCTGTTGGTATTTCAAACCGTCATATTCACTTATCACAACAAGATCTGGATCAATTATTTGGACCTGGCTATGAACTTAAGAAGCTAAAAGATCTAAAACAAGTTGGTCAGTACGCAGCAGAAGAAACGGTTAACATTGTTGGACCAAAAGGTAGAATTAATAAAGTGCGTGTATTAGGACCGGTACGTAAAGCGACCCAACTAGAAGTATCCCGTACGGACAGCTTTGTCTTGGGTGTAGAGCCTCCAGTACGTGATTCTGGAGACATTAAGGGCAGCCCTGGTATCACTCTCGAAGGTCCTCATGGAACTGTTACCATTGATGAAGGTGTTATCATTGCATTCCGTCACATTCACTTCTCTGAAGAAGAAGCAAAAGAATTTGGCGTAAAAGACAAACAATTTGTTTCCGTTGAAGTTCCAGGAACTCGTTCCATTGTGTTTGAAAATGTATTGTGCCGTGTGCATAAGGATTTCCGTTTGGAATTGCACATTGATACGGACGAAGCCAATGCTGCTGGTCTTAAAAACAACATGGAATTAGAAGTTATTGTACCAGTTGATAATCGTGACACCTATTCTAAGTTTAAAGCACAGGAGAAAAAGCTAAGTCTTGTTCTTAACTGCGGTAGTTCCTCTGTGAAATATCAATTGTTCGAATTGCCTTCCCGTAAAGTAATCGATAAAGGCATTGTAGAAGAAGTAAAACGCGATGCTTATGAACAAGCTATTAATGCTATCTTTGATAAATACAAGCAATACGATATCTCTATGGTATCTCATCGTGTCGTTCACGGTGGAGAGGATTTCAAGGAATCCGTGATTATTACGGACGACGTAAAACAAAAAATTGATGCATTGTCTCGATTTGCACCTCTTCATAACCCTATCAATCTACTAGGAATTGAATTGGCGCAAAAAATTCGTCCAGATGCGCTGCACGTAGCCGTATTTGATACAGCTTTCCATCAAACAATGCCTCCAGTATCATATTTGTACCCATTACCATATGAGTACTACGAGAAATACGGCATTCGTAAATACGGCTTCCACGGAACGTCTCACCGTTATGTTGTTCAACGTGCTGAGCAATTAATGGGTACTCCAAAAGAAAAATTACGTCTAATTAGTTGTCATATTGGTAGCGGTGCAAGCATCACGGCTGTTCGCTATGGCCAATCCATTGATACATCTATGGGTATGACTCCACTAGCGGGTGTAATGATGGGTACTCGTAGCGGTAACATTGATCCAGGTATCTTGCCATACATCGCTGAAATCGAAAAAACAGATACAGCGGGTGCAATGGAGATTTTGAACAAAGAAAGCGGTGTGCTAGGTTTATCTGGCATCTCCAGCGACTTGCGAGACATTGAAAAAGCAACAGCAGAAGGTAATGAGCGTGCTAAATTAGCACTTGAATTATTCGCTCAACGCCTACATGACTTCATTGGTTTGTACTTGGCTCGCCTAAACGGCATCGACGGTATCATCTTTACAGCAGGTGTGGGCGAAAACAGTGAATTAGTTCGTCAATTGGTATGTAACGGACTAGAATACGCTGGTGTTATTCTTGATAAAGAAGCAAATCGCAACAACAAAGGAGAGGGCTTCATCAACAGTCCTTACTCTCCAGTGAAGATTATGGTAATCCCAACTAATGAAGAATTAGTGATGGCTACCGATGCTTACCAGCTTTTCCTAAATAAAACAGATATGGTACAAGTATAAAAGTGAAGAATGGGCTTTTCATTAAATCGTTTTGTCTGCTATACTTAGGAAATGAGCCTGTATGAAGTGAGGTTCTCGACACTTGGTGAAAAGATAAAAGGAGTGCAAAATGGATGGCAGTAGAAGTTGGAAGCATCATTGAAGGAAAAGTGACGGCAATTAAACCTTTTGGTATGTTTGTTGCTGTGGATGAAACGCAACAAGGACTAGTTCACATTTCCCAAGTTGCAAATGGTTTTGTAAAGGATATTAATGATCACTTTTCCGTTGGAGCTGCTGTGAAGGTTAAAGTACTCTCCATCGATGATGCGGGTAAGATCTCCCTTTCCGTTCGCGCAGCTTTACCAGCACCAGAACGCGAAGCTCGCGACGAACAAAAAGATCGTGGTGGAGAACGTGGCGGCTATCGTGGTGGGGGTAATCGTGGTGGAGACCGTAGCTTCAGTAAGCGTGACACTCCTAAGGACTCGTTTGAGGACAAAATGAAAAAATGGTTGAAGCACAGCGAAGAAAATATAGCTACCATCAATAAAAAACAGAATAAGCGCGGATACTAATCGTAGCGATGTTATAAACAGAAAAGAGGAACTATCATAGTTCCTCTTTTCTTTTTCATGTTTTAGCATAAAATCTGGATAAATATAGAGAACAGGTGGTAATAAAGCATGTGGAGAGAACTTTTGCAGGGTGTTACTGAGATCATTCAAATTACGGAAGAAGAACGAGCTATTCCGCAGGTGGCATTGTTCACAGTAACCTATCGTAGCGAAATACACCTAGTAAAAGCACTTTTAGCTATTCCAGATCAGAAATTACAATCTCAGCCTAAAGCAGAAGGTCTTTTGCCAGCCCTTTTATACTGCCGAGGCGGCTATAAAAAAGTCGGAAGAGTTCAGCCAATGCGAATCTCTCAAATGGCAGCTTTCGGCTATGTTATTATTGCTCCTCACTATCGGGGAAATGAGGGCGCCCCTGGTAAAGACGAATTTGGCGGAGCAGAGCTAGAGGATGTGCATCAAGCTTATGGTTTACTTGCTAACATGCCTTTTGTAGATCGCAGCCGGATACATCTGTATGGCTTCTCCAGAGGGGCAATGATGGCACTGCGCGCTAGCATGATACCTAACCGTTTTGCGTCCGTAGTTGTTTGGAGCGGTGTAAGTGATATGCATCTTACGTATGCAGAACGGGAGGATTTGCGGCCCTTGCTGAAAAAAATGATGGGTGACCCAGATTCTGCTCCCGAAGCGTATGAGAGCCGCTCACCAGTGAGGGAGGTAGAAAAAATCACCTGTCCCGTGTTAATCATTCATGGCAAAATCGATCAGAATGTTGGGGTAGAGCATGCGAATCGTTTGGCGAAAGCTCTTGTCCTGCATCATAAACCACATGAGTTGTGGTTGGTAGAGGATGAGTCCCACTTATTTACTTCGGAGCAGATTGGAGAATATACGAAAGCTATGTTTCGTTGGTTAGAAAGCATTTCTATTAAATAGATAATAGGATAAGTAAAGCCAGTTACATTAACATATCAATGTTTAACTGGCTTTTTTAGTAAAAGTAAATTATTTTAATTATTGACAATATATTGAATTAAAAGTAAATTTAAGTAAAGTTATATTATGCCATTTATAGAAGGGAGGTGAGAGTATGAAAAATTATACAACACCAAAAGTGAAAGTAGTAAACCCTGGCGTAATTGATGTAGTTGATTCTTGTCAATGTGGTGCAAAAAATGGAGCAGGAGCGTAAGACACATAGGCAATATTAGTAATGGCACTACTTGTAAAAATAGTGCCATTACTATTTCTATTAGGAAAGGAATGATACGATGTTAGTAACCGATGATGTATTAACTTTTCCAAGATTAGCTGTCTATCGAGAAAAGGAAGATTATATTATTCATAATTACTTGGTGAGTAGTTGGATTGTGTTGAATCAGCAAGAATATGAAATAGCGCATGAAATGATTTACAACAAAAAGTCACCGCAGGGTTTAATTGATGAACAGTACGATGCAAGTTTGGTAAAAAGGGTCATTGGTTTGATTAGACTGTATAAGATTGATAGCTTTAAGGTAGATACTGAGAACAAGCAAAGTATGCATAAACCTGTACCTAAATCTGTTTATTTTGTTACAACATACAAATGTAATTTAAATTGTGTCTATTGTTATGCAGAAAGTAGCCCCAGCAGATCTATGGATAATGATATTTCTACCGAAGAGGCTAAAAGAGTCATTACAGAAGTAAAGGAATTAGGGACAAAAACGATTGTTTTTACAGGGGGAGAGGCATTTTTACGAAAAGATCTCGTAGAATTAATGGAATATTCCGATTCCTTAGGATTACATGTCCATATGATTTCAAATGGTTCTTTTATTTCTAACAAAGAGATAGCTAACAAAATTGCCGAGATTACGAAATTAGTAACGATAAGCCTTGATTCCATGATCGAGGACGAGCATGACAAAAATAGGGGAAAAGGATCGTGGCAGAAGGCGAAAAAGGCCATTGATTTATTGCTAGAAGCTGGTTGTAAGTTAAAAATTAACCAGACAATCACGAAAAATAATATGGATGCTGTGGAGGACGTAATCGATTATACAAATAAAAATAACATCAGGCTCATTATAGCTCCTGTAGCTTCATTAGGAAGAGGCAAGACTCACGAACACGAATTAAATTATGTGCAACGTATAAAAATCGAAAACACAATCATCAACAAACAACCTAATTTTGATGCTGTTAACCAGTTTTACATTAAAAATCATTGTGGTCACGCGTACAGTGAGTTTTCGGTTGATAGCAAAGGCGATGTATTTCCCTGTAAAATCATGCATAATCCCCAGTTTTTAGGTGGAAATGTAAAAGACAAATCGTTAGAAGAAATTTATTACGAATCTCCAGTCTTTACTGCATCACGAAACAGAATCACGGATAACTTACCGATTTGTGGAAAATGTACATTTAAACATATGTGTGGAGGTGGATGCAGAGCTATCCAATGGAGCGATACAGACAGTATAGATGGCACAAACACGGAAGAATGCAAAATTATAAAAAGCAACTTGAAAAAACATATGTGGAATTATTTTAGAAAATCAAAAGAGGAGGTTCCTTCCTAATGATGTCTCCCTATCAAGTAAACAAAGATATCTTTTATGATCAAAATGCAGAGGGTATATTTGTCCTTACACCTGAAGGACAAACGATATTGTTTGAGGATGAAGTAGCCTGTACACTGTGGACACATATTTGTACGAAAGAAACAATTACGCTTGAAGAGATGCTAAAAGAGATATCGGGAAAATTTAATGTTAATACAGAAAATACGATGATTACAAATGATATACAAATGTTTTTAGATGAATTAGTTAGGCATAGGTTACTTACTACCTAGGTAATGTGTCTATTTGCTATCATGACAACGAAAATGATGGATATCAACGCCAAACAATTTGGGGCATGACCATCTAAGATAATAAGTAAGTACATGCAATCATGCCCTGTAGCATCTAAAAATATTTGTACGTTAAGAAGGAGATTTTGGTTTGGATATCATAAGAATATTCAAAAATAAAAACTATACATATCTTTTTCTGGCGAATGTAACCTCCTCTATGGGCAATAAAATTGGTCTCATCGCATTCACATTATATATTCTTACAAGATTTTCTTCACAGCCTATCTTTGCTACCATTACAGAATTAATGTACTCTCTCCCCATGCTTGTCATTTTCTTGTTCATTGGTGCTGTGGCAGATCGTTTTGACCGCAAAAAGATTGCTTCCTGGGCGGATTTTATTTGTGCTTTTCTTTCTCTAGGATTACTTTTTTCTATTGCCATTGATTCCATCGTCCTTTCCTTTTTCATCATATTTGTGAGGAGTGCAGTCTCTAATTTTTTTGGTCCTGCACAAAGAGCTATCATGCAAGGCATTTTAACCGAAAAGGAATATCCAGTAGCTACCGGTTTAAATCAAATGGTAAACAGTATTCTTATATTAGTAGGCAGTTCCATTAGTATCTTTCTTTATTGGCACATTGGTATAGAGGGAGCAATCTTGGTAGATGCCATATCATATCTGGTATCTGGATTGCTAATCCAATTATGCAATATCAAAGTAGAAATCAGATTGCCAAATGGTGAGAAATCGTGGAAAGATGTATCAATCGTAGCCTTGATATCAGATTTCAGCAAAGGTGTTCGATATATTTGGAATAATAAACTAGTATTAGCCATATCAAGTGCTTTTTTTCTATTTGGAATTATAAATGCCGGTTATGCACTCATTCCTACTTACGCATTAAAGTATAAACTTGCTCCAGAGTCATATGAGACAGTATTGCTATGGATGGGGATTGTGTCAGGGATAGGTTCTTTGTTTGGAAGTGTAGTCGGGTCCTATTTAGCAACTAAAATGAAACTATATCACATAGCAGTTCTTTCCCTTATAATTATGGGAAGCTCGGTTGTTTTCTCAGGTCTTACGAACAACGTCTCCATTTTTATTCTCCTTGATTTTTTCATTTCTCTGGCTTTTCCCTTATTAAATATAGGTTTTGGCGGTTGGTTGCCAAGCCTCGTTGACCCCAAAATAATTGGAAGAGTATACGGGTGCCTTACGCCTATGATGATGCTGTCACATTCTGTTACGTTGGGGATTATCGCAGTTACGTTCCCTGTCTATATAAGTGTAAGCTTCTTATTCTTCATACACGGCACATGTATGCTTCTAGCGGCCATTTTTTACTACTATATCTTTCAAAAGAATTTTGCAAATAAGCGAGTTGTTGAGCAACAGATGTAAAAGCGAATAATGGAAACAATTCGTTTGAAAAATCGCTTTTTCCCCCTATGCCCATTCGTTATAATGAAGAGACAAAAGGATGATAACGGATCCATGTAGGTAACTAAAAAAGCGGGGAATTCATGTATGCAGCAAAATTTGTTTGAGCAGTACCAGCATAGTGATATTGATGAATTGGCAGATGTTATAGGTGAATTACTACAAAATCCAATTACCATTGAAGATTTGGATCATCGACTGATTGCTTATAGCTCTCACGGTGATAGTACCGATCCAGCGCGTTGGTCTACGATTATGGGACGGCGTGTGCCAGAAACAGTATTAGCAAGGCTCTGGAAGGATGGCGTTTTTCAACAGCTCTTTTCGCAAAAGGACCCCGTACATATTCCTGAAAAGAAAGAGATTGGACTTGGAAAACGGGTTGCAATTGCGATACGCAGAGGCAATGATATCTTGGGCTATATCTGGGCGCAGGAGGTAAATCGTGCCTTGACCTCCTGGGATGATGAAATTCTTCGTCAGGCTGCTAAGGAAGCGGTGCCTCGACTGCTACAACGACAAGGAAAGCGCAAAGCCGAGCAGGATAGACAAAAAGAATTCCTCTGGGAGCTTTTACTTGGTGGACATAGCGAGGAGACGAAACTGCAACAGAAGGCGATTAATCTACACATGAAGATTGTTCCTCCATTGATGGTTTGTACCATAGAGGTTCTGGAAGGCAAGGGTGAACAGCTGCACCAATTGCTTTATCCTCTATTGATGCGAGATAAAATGTATAGCTTAACAGATGGTTCTCAGCTGATTTTGCTTATGCAGCACCCTAAAGGGCAAGCTGCTACAGAAGACGTGTTGGTTACTTATTCTGAGCAATTTTTAGGGGAATGTATGTCCAAGCTCACAGATAAGTTTGGAAAGGGAAAAGCCCATATTGGCTGTGGCCGCCCGGTTTGTTCCCTTATTGAAGGGCGTCAAAGCTATCAAGAGGCTTTGCAAATGAATGTGATCAAACGGCTGTTTCCTCAGGAGACAGAGCGGATACTGAGATTTCAGCAATTGGGAATCTACCGTTTCTTGCCTCAGATGAAAAGCTGGAATAAAGAACAAGCCTACAAGAATGATCAGCTAGCTAAACTGCTTTATTATGATCAAGAAAACCAAACGAATTTAACCGAGACGTTGGAGGTCTTTCTCGATCATGTCGGAAAGGTTAACCGAACAGCGGCTCATCTGCATATCCATATTAATACGCTTAGCTATCGTTTAAAGCGCATTGAAGAAATCATGCAGATTGATTTAGATGATCCGAACCAGCGATATTCGCTCTATATTGATTTAAAGGTAATGAAGCTGGGATAGTTCTTTTGCGCATTTGTGAAAATTCACAAACGAACGCTTTTTCTCTCAAAAGAATCTCTAATGCCCCCTTTATGAAAACGCTGTATTATTGAGAAGTGAAGAAAATATTGTAAGTGAAAGAGAACTGAGCAGGGGCTATCAAGGGGAGGATTTAATTATGATTATCGGAATTCCTAAAGAGATTAAAAACAATGAGAACCGTGTAGCGATCACGCCTGCTGGAGTGACAGCATTGGTACAAAGCGGTCATCAAGTATTAGTTGAAACAAATGCAGGGCTAGGCAGTGGATTTATTGATACTGAATATCAAGCAGTGGGGGCTACTATCGTTCCAACAGCAGCAGATGCTTGGGCAGCTGATATGGTGATGAAAGTAAAAGAACCACTTGCTTCTGAATATAACTATTTCCGTGAAGGACAAATTTTATTTACTTACTTGCACTTGGCACCAGAACCAGAATTGACCAAAGCATTGGTTGATAAAAAAGTGATTGCGATCGCTTATGAAACCATCCAAATGCCAAATGGCTCACTTCCGCTATTAATGCCGATGAGTGAAGTAGCAGGACGTATGTCTGTTCAAATCGGAGCTCAATTCCTTGAAAAGCCATACGGCGGTAAAGGTGTACTTCTAGGAAGCGTTCCAGGCGTTCCAAAAGGTGAGGTTGTCATTGTCGGTGGTGGTATTGTAGGTACTAACGCTGCAAAAATGGCAGTAGGCTTAGGTGCAAATGTTACGATTTTAGACATTAGTGCTGATCGTCTTCGTCAATTAGATGACCTATTTGGTGGACGTGTTCACACATTGATTTCTAACAGCTTTAACATTGCTAACGCAGTGAAAAAAGCAGATTTGTTAGTAGGAGCAGTTCTAATTCCAGGTGCTCGTGCGCCACGTCTGGTAACAGAAGAAATGGTAAAAACAATGGCTCCAGGGTCTGTGATCGTTGACGTTGCAATTGACCAAGGTGGTTCTATTGAAACGATTGATCGCATCACTACACACGATAACCCAACCTATGAAAAGCATGGGGTTATTCATTACTCAGTAGCCAATATGCCAGGAGCAGTAGCTCGCACATCTACACTTGCTCTAACAAATGTAACTGTTCCTTATGCTGTGCAAATTGCTAATAAAGGATATGTGGAAGCAATCCGTAGCAACCAAGCTCTAGCAAAAGGTGTTAACGTTATTAATGGTCAAGTAACCTATAAAGCAGTAGCGGATACACACAATCTGCCATTTGTTTCTTTGGAAGATGCGTTACTAGTAGCAAGTAAATAAGAAGTTCCAGATTATAAAAATAATTCATTTGAAAAAGTGCCATACTTTTTGTTAAAAAAGGTATAGCACTTTTTCTTTTTTTGACTTTCTATCCAATGCCAAAGGTTTGTGGTATGCTCTTATATCGAGAACAGAATATGCGTTAGGAGTGAAGTGGCAACAATGTATAAGCACCTAAAAAAGTTTATCTTTAAAATGGACCCTGAATCGGCACACGAGAATGCGATTAATGGACTACGAATGGCTGACAGCATTCCTTTAGGCAAAAAGGTATTAAACATGATGTATGGCTATGAAAATCCAATGCTCGTAAACAAAGTATGGGATATCATTTTCCCTAATCCGGTAGGACTGGCGGCTGGGTTCGATAAAAATGCCGAGGTGTATATTCCGCTCGGATTAATGGGATTCGGCCATGTAGAAGTCGGCACGTTAACTCCGCTAGCTCAACCAGGTAATGACAAGCCGCGTTGTTTTCGCTTAAAGGAAGATCAGGCGATTATCAACCGTATGGGTTTTAATAACCACGGTGTACAAGCAGCAGCGAAATCCTTGAGTCATTATCAGGATGCCTGCATGCCAGTTGGGGTAAACATTGGAAAAAATAAACTAACTCCTAATGATCAAGCAGCAAGTGACTATGAAAAATGCCTCGAAGCGCTCTATCCCTATGGTCATTATTTTGCGATTAATGTAAGCTCACCTAACACTCCTAACTTACGTGACTTGCAGGAAGTAGATAGTTTACGTCATCTTTTGCGGACAATCCGTAAGAAGGCGGATCAGCTAGAGAAATACGGTGCGAAGCGTAAACCAATCCTTTTAAAAGTAGCCCCAGACATGTCGGATGAGCATATGAGCGATGTTGTTTATGTTGCTTTAGAAGAGGGAATGGATGGTTTGATTGCTACCAACACTACTCTGTCTCGGGAGAGTGTTTCCGATCGCAGGCTGGCGAAGGAAGCAGGGGGACTGAGTGGTCCAATGCTATTGCCACGTGCAACCGAATGCGTTCGTGATATTTATAAAGCAGTAGGCGACAAAATGCCTATCATTGGGGTAGGGGGTATCTTCACTGGTGATGATGCGTACCGCATGATGAGAGCAGGTGCGTCTATGACCCAGATTTACACGAGCATGATCTATGTGGGACCTGGTGCTGCCACAGAGATTAACAAGCGTTTGGTTCAGCTTATGAAGCGAGATGGATTTACGCATATTAGTGAAATTATTGGGATTGATCATAAATAAAGATGCAATTCTGCTAAAAGGAGTTCTTTCGTTTTGAAAGACTCCTTTTTTATATGCCGATTTTTCTACACATTGCTTTCAAAAATTCTGCTTGGGATTTCCCAAAAACCAGCTACAATATATGTGAGACGATACAATAAGAGAAATGATTATAGGGGGTTAGTGTAATGCGGATACTGATGGTAGGTGCGGGTGCAATTGGTGGATATTTTGGATGTCGTTTAGTGGAGAGTGGCAGAGATGTTACTTTTCTTGTACGTCAAAAACGTAAGGAACAACTAGAAGAGCGAGGTCTAGTTATTCAAAGCGTAAATGGCGATTCCACAGTCCAACCCGCCTTATTAGTAGCTGGAGAAGAAGCGCCCCCTTTTGATGTCATTATGTTATCGCCAAAAGCATACCATCTGGAGGATGTAATCAATGATATTACTCCCTATGTAGGTGAGGATACGATGATTATCCCGCTTTTAAATGGAATTGCTCATATGCAGCCATTACAGGAGCATTTTGGGGCAGAAAAGGTTTTGGGCGGATTGTGTTTTATAGAAACAACGCTAAGCGCTGACGGGGATATCGTCCAAACTAGTAAGGCTCACAGGCTCGTTTTTGGGGAATGGAATGGTGGTACGTCCGAGCGAGTAGAGCGATTATATGAGTATGTAAAAGGAGCGAATGCGAGCTTCGAATTATCCCATAACATTCAGCGGGAGGCTTGGCAAAAATATTTGTTTATTACGATGCTATCAGGCATTACCACCTTGATGAACTCCGCAGTAGGACCAATTCGCGATTCTCCATTTGGAATTGAGCTAACGAAACAAGTAACAGAGGAATGTGTGAGAATCATGATGGCGATTGGCGCACCTATCTCTGCTGACATGGTAGATCGTGTGATGGAGACTTTTAAGCAACAAGGCTATAAAATGAAATCCTCTATGCTACGGGATATGGAAAAACGTCTGCCAATTGAAGGAGAGCATTTGCAGGGGTACTTGCTACGTCTTGCCGAACAGCAGGGAATAGAAACACCAATGCTGCGAATTGTTTATAATAACGTAAGAATTTATGAACAAAAGCGTCAAAGCACATTCTAATGTTATAATAAGGGGCAGAAAAGGAGGGCTATGCTGAAATGGAAGTTGTAAAAATTGCTCCCCGTGGTTATTGCTATGGCGTAGTGGATGCCATGGTACTGGCTATTAAAACGGCAAAAAATCAAAATGTACCGCGCCCTATCTACATTTTGGGAATGATCGTGCATAATGCGCATGTGACAGAAGCCTTTGAACGTGAAGGAGTTATCACGTTGGATGGAGAAGATCGTCTAGCGCTTTTAGATAAAATTGATCACGGAACCGTTATCTTCACTGCTCATGGAGTATCGCCAGAAGTCCGCAAAAAGGCGAAGGAAAAAGGTCTGACGGTTGTGGATGCTACTTGTCCTGATGTAACGAAAACGCATGATCTCATTAAAGAGAAGGTGGAGGAAGGCTACCATATTCTCTATATTGGTAAAAAGGGACACCCTGAGCCAGAGGGAGCCATTGGGATAGCGCCTGATCGTGTTCATTTGGTTCAGACGCTGGAGGATTTGCAAAACGTCCACATTACGACTGACAAATTGGTGGTCACCAACCAAACAACGATGAGCCAATGGGATGTCAGACACATTATGGAAGCTATTGTAAAGAAATACCCTTCGGTAGAGGTGCACAATGAAATATGCATGGCTACACAGGTTAGACAAGAAGCGGTAGCAAAACATGCTGGAAAAGCAGAGGTAACGATCGTTGTAGGTGACCCTCGAAGTAATAATTCCAATCGTTTAGCGCAGGTTTCAGAGGAGATTGCGGGGATTCCGAGTTATCGCATTTCTGATCTGTCTGAGCTTAATATTGAGTGGCTGAAGGGGAAAAAGAGTGTATCTGTTACTGCGGGTGCATCTACTCCAACACCATTAACAAGGGAAGTTATTGCTTTTCTTGAACAGTTTGATGAGCATGATCCTTCTACGTGGGAAAAAGTACGGACAGTTAATTTCGGTAAGCTATTACCTACCGTAAAGGAAGAGAAAAAAGAGTAAAAGTAGCAATCTGATACAAAAACAGCTTCTTCGGTAATTCCGATTGAAGCTGTTCTTTATGTGGAAAGTAGAGGAGAAAACTGCATGAACAGCAAAAATAACCAGCATACTTTTACAAACGAAAGCGCTTCAAATGCTTATGTAGCCTTAGGTGGGCTTTATATCTTTTTGTATTACGCTATGGGTGCTTACTCGCCTCTACTAACAGAGTACTTTAAATCTATTCATTTAACTGGAGTTGAAATTGGTACTCTTAGTTCGATCACTCCTGTAGTATCCTTGCTGCTACAGCCCGTTTGGGGAATGATTTGTGATCGCTTTCAGGTTCGGAAAAAGGCGCTGATTCTAGCACTTATCGTTGTAGCCTGCGTCTCATTTTTGTTTACCTTTATTCATTCGTACGCATGGGTGTTTTTTACCATTGCGTTCTGGTCTGTTTTTCAATGCGCGGCTATCCCGATTTCAGATAGCTTAACACTTAGCTATGTAAGCAAGCGCTCCATGCATTTTGGCAGTATTCGTTTATGGGGAGCGATTGGATTTGCTATTGCCGCTTTTCTTACTGCCTTGGCTGTTCAGCAGTGGGGTCCATCTGCTATTTTTTACAGCACAGGATTTGCTTATTTTATCGCTGTACTCTTTTTGATCAGAATTCCCGATGAGCGAATTGAGCGAAAGGCGATCACGCGTAATAGCTTTAAAGAGGCCGGGACGCTTTTTAAAGGTCCGCGCTTTATCCTCTTTCTCGTCTCTACATTTTTCGTATTTGGTCCAATGACTGCTCATAATACCTGGTTTAATCTATACTATCAGCATATCGGTGGAGAGATTGCCACATTAGGACTTGCTTTTTTACTGTTTGCAGGTAGTGAAGTACCTTGTATGAAGCTGGCATCAAGCCTTGTCAAAAAAATAGGTCTGGAGCAAACACTCTTATTTGCTTGCCTTGTCTCTGGTGTCAGGTGGTTTTTCTACGGATCAGCTCCTAGTACGACAATTGTCTTAAGCTTATTTTTCCTACAAGGATTATCAGTTGGGCTATTCCTCGCTACGGCTGCTCAATATGTACGGGATAATACACCGCTTGCCTTGCAGGTAACAGCTCTAGCCCTATTTGCTTCATTTGGACAGGGATTAGGCTCCATGGTTGCTAATTACACAGCAGGCTGGGTTATGGAATATTACGGTATTTTGCGTACGTATACATTCTTTGGGATTTCTACCTTACTCGGAATCATCCCTTTATTGCTCATCTGTTATGGTCCTTGGAAGCGCCGTTCAGAAGAGGTTGCTGCAAAATAAGATACAAGGTTAGAATCGGAAACAATATAACTGAAAACCGACTGAAAGGCCCATGTTAGAAGGTCTTTCAGTCGGTTTTTTTATGGTCGAAACGTGATTAGAAAACAAAAAAAGAGAAAGAGAATTCAACTTTTTACGTTATACCTTATGATATAAAGCGCTGCTGCACGATATCACTTACAATAATTGACAATCATCAGAGCTGTGATTTATACTCGCCTTACAGAATGAAAATTCATTCCGCAAAGGAGTACAGGATGTGTCGGAATCTAAACGCGATTTAATCATGAAAGCTGCACTAATTCTTTTTGAGGAACGAGGCTTTGATGGGACAACAGTTCCGATGATTGTAGAGAAAGCGGGAGTTGGTGCCGGTACTCTTTATCGGTATTTCGAAAATAAGGAGTCGCTCGTCAATACCTTGTTTCAAGAATGTGTAGTGGATTTACTAGAGACTGTAAAAAAAGGATATCCTCATTCTTCTGAAGATGTATATGAGCAATTTCAACACATTTCCAATCAGGTGATTAGCTATTTATTGAACAACATGTATGCATTATTGTTTCTTGATTCACATGCGAATAGGCATTATCTGGACGAGGCTAGTCGCCAATCCTACAATATGCTACGGGATTTCTTTATTGACTTTATTCATCAGGGCCAACAAAAGAACATCATTCGCCCACTACCTGCTGAAGCATTGCTTACGATCGTTGACGGTGCCTTTATTGCTTTAAATAAGGCTATTCGATTTTGCGAAATTAAGAATCCATCAGAATTAATTGCAGGTGTACAAGAAGCATGCTGGGATGCGGTCAGAATTCATTAATTCAGACCCCTCTTATCAAAACGGAATGAATATTCATTCCGATCCCAAGTCAGTTTTCACAATCTAACAGATTTAAAATATAGGAGTGATAAGAACATGAATGCTACCGTACAAAAAAGGTTTTGGATTCTACTCATACTCTCCCTCTCGATGATCGTGATGACGGCATGCAGTAAAGATAAGGAAGCAACTGTTCAACCGCAGCAGGCGAAAATAGTTGTAGCAGAGACAATTAAAGCGAAAACATTTAAAGAGATGAGTGAGCTTTCCGGAACGCTTGCTCCCAAGGAAGAAACAACGTTATCTTTTGAAGTAGCAGGAGAGGTCAAGTCCCTACCATACAAAGAAGGGGATCAAGTAAAAAAAGGGGACATTTTGGCCCAGCTTGATTCCACAGATTACTCTCTCCAGCTAGCTTTGGCCGAGGCTCATGTATATGGTGCAAATGCTAATTTGGCTAAAGTTAAAAATGGCTTCAGAGAACAAGAGGTTCAGCAAGCAAAAGTAGCGGTTGATGCAAAGAAAATCTTGCTGGAAAAGGCACAAAAAGATTACATACGCATGGAGCAACTCTATAAGAGTGGTGCGATCCCCCAAACTGAGCTTGAAAATGTCAAAAATGCACTTGAACTTGCTAAAAAAGACTTTGCTTCGGCCCAGCAATCCTACTCGCTTGTAATGGCAGGGGCCCGGACGGAAGATATAAGCTCGACACAAGCAAGCTATCAGGGCGCTGTTGTTGGTCGAAATCAGGCCGCAGCCACTCTAGCAAAAACACAGATAAAAGCTCCGATTACGGGAACAGTACTATCCAAATTAGTGGATGTGGGACAACTGGCGAGTCCGGGCGTTCCTGTTTACCGTATCGGAAACATTACCCAACTGAAAACAGTTTTACCCGTACCTGACAGGGATATATCCGCCTGGAATGTAGGAGATACAGTCGAATTTACACTGTATGAGCAAAAACGAACAGGAAAGGTCTCAAAAATCTATCCGGCCACCAATGAGCAGACAGGTACGATTAGCGTAGAAGTTGTGATTGATAATGCAAAGCATGACTGGTTTCCCGGACAAGTAGTGAGTGCCAAGCGCGCCTTGTTACAAAAAGAAGGAATTTTTGTGCAGGTCGAAGCTGTTTTTAGCCGAGGGTCCGGTCCTTTCGTTTATGTGATAAAAGATGGTAAAGCCAGAAAGACGCCTGTTGCCATTGGCCAGTACGTTGATAACTTTTTGGAAATTACATCAGGGCTTCAAGCAGGAGATATGCTGATTACGAAAGGTGCTGACCGATTGCTCGACGGTGACATTGTTGCCGTGGGAGGGGGCAAACAGCATGATTGAGTATTTCATCAAAAAGCGAAAAATAACGCTTGTCTTCTTTACGATGGTGGTGCTGATCGGGATATTCGTCTCCCTCTCACTTCCTAAGCAGGAATCACCAGACACCATTGTCAGTATGGCTACGGTCACAACCATTTACCCAGGGGCCACTCCAGAAAAAATGGAACAAACCGTAACAAAGAAATTGGAAGAAAAGATCAATGAGGTTCAAGGCATTAAATCAATTAGCTCCGAATCCCGTTCGGGGGTATCCCTTATTACCGTTCGGTCAGAGAGTAAAGTCGAACCGAAAAAGGTATTTGAAGAACTGCGGAAAAAAGTGAAGGATGCTGAGGCTGATCTACCTGAGGAAGCAGAGCAACCAATCATTAATGATGACATGAGTCGTACGTTTATCCAGACCTTTCAAATTACGGCCGAATCATTTGAGGAAATCCTTCAGCTACGCGATACACTTGATCTTTGGAAGGATCAGCTTCGTACCATACCTGGTGTTTCAGAGGTCTCTATACTCGGTCTGCCAAAACAGGAACTAAAAATATATGTAAATGCCCAAAGATTGCAACAATACAAAATTTCCTGGACGCAGGTAATGAATGCTGTTCGAACGAAAAACGAAACGACGCCACTTGGGGACGTTAACGTTGACACCCGTAAATATCAGCTTACGTTACCTGTTAGCTACAAGACTGACACATTCAACAAAGTAATTGTAACCCGTACAAAAGAAGGAGTGCCTGTTTATCTTCAGGATATCGCGACGATTTCAGACAGTACCAAAAGACTTGAATATCGAACCTATTATAACGGGAAGCCTGCTGTGACGGTCAGCATAAATGCCGAATTGGGAAGCGATGTTCCTGGTGTTCAGAAAGCCATTGATCAAAAGCTAGAAACGTTAGAAAAGAATCTTCCTTCGTGGGCAAAAAAAGAACCTGTTTTTTCCCAGATGGATCGAATTGATGAGCTTTTCTCTGGACTGTTTCACGAGATGCTGATTGCCATTGTGGCCGTTCTTTTCATATGCACGCTAGGCCTGAACCTGACGACATCCATGATGGTGGCATTGGCGATTCCAATCTCATTGGCAGCAGGGATGGCTGTCCTTCCCTTCTTTGGAATTACACTCAATCAAATGACAATCTTCGGGCTTATCATTGTACTTGGTATTCTAGTGGATGACGCAGTAGTGGTGAATGACAATATCGAGAGAAGGCTGTCTGTACTGGGGGAAGATGCGTATACGGCTTCCGTACTTGGAACCAAAGAGGTTTCGGTTTCGATTATCACAGCTACTCT
Source organism: Brevibacillus halotolerans (assembly GCF_026891775.1). NCBI lineage: Bacteria > Bacillati > Bacillota > Bacilli > Caryophanales > Paenibacillaceae > Brevibacillus > Brevibacillus halotolerans. Next base: position 79,801 of record NZ_JAPTNK010000010.1, on the reverse strand, counting down.
CGCTACGGTCTCGGCGTTTGGGCCAATTATTTTTCTTCCTGGAGATGCGGGGCACTTTATCTTTCCCGTTCCGGTGATCATCATCTTTACGATGCTAGCCTCAATGCTCATGTCACTTACGATAGTTCCTATTTTTAGAGAATGGAACCAGAGACGGAACAAAAAACAGACAAACTACCAAAAGCCAGCCGGTCTATTAGGCAAACAAATCAATTCCTTGATCCATTGGTATGGAGATCGCGTCATGCCGATTATGCTGAAGAATCCATTAAAAACAGGAGTCACTGGGGTATTGATAGCAACCGTATTTTATGGACTGATTACATTTATACCTGTTCAACTTTTTCCAGATGATGACAGACCACAGATGGTTGTCAACATTAGCACGCCTATTGGTAGTAATTTGCAGGAAACAGATCGAATTGTTCAGGGTGTTACAGAGTGGATTCAGAAGCAGCCGCATATTGAAAAGGTCTCTGCTTTCGTGGGTGGGAATGGGCCACAGATGATTCCGAGTGCACCCCCTGTCGGATCAGGAGAAAATATGGCACAATTGGTGGTTACATTTGATAATAAGCAGATGGATTCAAGAAAAATTCTGGAGCCGTGGATGGCACAGTTTAAACAGATGTACCCAGAAGCAAATATTATCCCCTATAGTGTAAAGGCCGCGATGTATACAGGAAGTCCGGTAGCCATTCGGGTGTATGGAGACGATTTGGATCAGCTATACGCCATTTCGGAGCAAATAAAACAACTGATTGCCGAGACGAAGGGAACCTATAATATAAACGATACTCTGGGTAACGAGCAATATTCCCTGCAATTCAATGTGAATCAGGGAAACATGGATAAGAAGCTGATCAGTGAAGCTGACTTAACACGGACATTACGTCTGATTAGCCAAGGAATTCCTATGGGCCAATTTGATAATGGGAAAAATTTAGTTGATCTCACTCTGCTTGCGGATCAGTCGGGAATGACGACTCAGCAAGTCTTTCAACAGCTCACGGTTCCCAACGTTCAGGGGCAGCTCATTCCTGTCTCTCAGATAGCGGAAATGAAGCCAACCTTATCATTACAGAATATACCTCGCTACAATTTATCACGCAGTGTCACGATTACAAGTGATGTAGGAGATCGGACGGCAGATGATGTGATGAGGGAATTGAAAGAGAAGATGGAGAAGCTAGAATTACCAGCAGAGTATGCATGGAATGTAACGGGTGAAACAGAAGAGGAAACCGATATTTTACTTGATTTAGGAATGCTGGCGGTTGTAGCCGTTTTCCTCATTTTTCTCTTGATTGTCATACAGTTTAATTCATTATCCATTCCTATTTTGGTCATGAGTACGGTTTATCTGGCGATTTCTGGCAGCTTAATCGGGTTATTTATTACAAGAACACCAATCGGATTTATGACAGTGGCGGGCTTTATCTCCTTGTCTGGGATTGTTGTGCGAAATGGGATTGTCTTGATTGAGTTTATCGAGGAGGCAAGACATACTGGTCTTGAACTGAAGGAAGCAGTTATTGGAGCTGGTAAAGCCCGATTGAGACCGATCCTGTTAACATCTGTGGCAGCGATAGCAGGGCTTACACCAATGGCGATTACGGGGAGCGTGATGTTCAAACCGCTCGCTATTACTATCATTTCTGGTTTGTTGTTCTCTATGCTGCTAACACTGATTGTGGTTCCATCTCTGTACACGGTTCTTGCAATTGGCAAGCAACGGAAAATAGCAAGAAAGAAGGCTCGGGAACAGATAAATAGCCAACAGGTTGAAAAGTCATTGTAAATCAAGGCTTCCTCAGTGTCATAAAAAAGTAAAAAGGGAATGGATAGCGAGTCAACTGATTTATGACTGCTATCCATTCTTTTTTACGTGTCTTTACAAGACTACGATAAGCTTTTCGTTGTTGATTAATGGTTATATGGGAATTGAGTTGAATATCCGCTAAATTGCTGATGAGCTTGTGTTACTTTTTGCTGATCTGCTGCTTCAAGCTTATACCAGCCCTTTTGAAACATACAATTATATAATTCACGGGCTGATTGATGAGTTTCCGTTAATAATTGCATATAGGCTTCATGTAATTGCTGGTGACTTGCTTCTCGTACTGCATCATTTAAGCTATCAGTTAAATATTTGCAGGTGCTAAGCGCATCATTGATATAATCGCGATCGTTCATTTCAGGGCCTTTGACCTTTGGCAATTGATTGGATTGCGGATTCGCAATTTGTTTGTTTTGCATGAGGAAGACTCCCTCCCTTTCCTAGAAAATTATTGCATCTGTGGCAACGTTTTGATGACATTTGTATTATTGATAGTAAGGTGTGTTAACAGTTGCTCATAATGCATTTGGTGCATGTAGCCCGTTTTGTTTAACAAATCTTTAATCTGAGGGTCCTGTACCTGCTGTGCGAAATAATGCAGCTTCTTAAAGGCGTTTAACTCCCAGGACATAGCATCCTTTAGGTAAGATAAATCCTTGCCCGTAATGACTGTAGGTGGAGTGGGGAATGGAATTTGTTGATTTTGGGTGTTGGCTAATTTAGAAGAGATGGTTTGCATAGTGGAAAGCCTCCTTTCAAATCTGGACAGTTTACAGGGATAGCTTTTGTTTGGACAGAAGGTTTCATACGAGACAAAAAAGCCCTTTCCAAAGCCAAATCGGCCTGTTAGGAAAGGGCTATGATGTATGTATTTTCATGCTTGATCGGGTATGTCTACTTTGAGTTGTCGCTTGTAGCTTGGATGAATTGCAAAGCGATTATTTCAAAGTCGATGCTGGCTGGAGCGATGAATAAGAAGTATTCTAGCTCCTCCTGTAATTGATGCTGTAGCTCAATTAACCGAGAACGTAAATCTTCTCCAAGCTTTGCTTGTACAGATAGTGCTACCTCAAGGCGAGGCATGGCTTGAAATGTATAATCCACCCTGTGCACTTTCACGACAGTGCTATTTCGATAGCAGGCCTGCTGTACCAGTTTCCGCAGTACCTGTTCATGAATTTGAATCCGGCCTTGGGAAAAGGAAGGTTGAACAACTGTGGTTTCACCCATGTGTTTTTTAGAGGCAAAGATTTGCCATGCTGAATCAACAATCCGTTTAAATAAATCCTTCTCCACTTCTACACGTGGAATAGGAATTACGTGCTGACCCATTGTTTCACGAACATAGCGGGCTGCTTCAATCTCTTTTTCAGGTTTAATCGCTTCTATTGGGATGTATTCCGTTACTTCCGGCAAATCGAGCGCAGTGATAATCTTTCCAATCATCCGTGTTGAGGTGCCTAAAATTAAAATCTTCTCAATAGGAAGCTTGTGCAGAACGCGCTGTACTTCATCCACATGATCTGAAAAATGAAAGATAGCGCGTTTTACTGCACGAATTTTTGTTTTTTCATATTTAGCTGAGTAGCCTGCAACCTTACGACCTTGATAGATAAGAATTCCATCATCAATGATGGCATCAATGTGACGTGAGTGAGCGAGACTTAATGCACTGGTGCTTTTACCTGTACCACTAGGGCCATAGAGAGCATATACTTGCACAAACTTCCCTCCTCCACTTTTTTATTCAGTATAGCATGGATTAATCAAGCGCAGGGAGAAAAGCGGGGTGCCGAATAGAAGCACAGCGAAATCGCTTTTAGAAGTCTGAGATGACTTTTTTACCGATAAGGCGCCCCTAGCTCTCGTGCTCGCTCAGTAGCTCGCAGAATGGCTTCTGTTATGGCTTGTTTAAAGCCGTGCGACTGCAATACCTCTAGGCCTGCCTGTGTAGTTCCGCCTGGACTAGTTACTTTTTTACGCAGGACCGCTGGCTCTTCCTTGGTCGCGATCAACATGTGAGCGGCGCCAAGCAATGTTTGTACGGTTAGCTCCCGGGATATCTCTTGGGAAAGACCCGCTTGCTGTCCAGCACCCTCCATGGCTTCCACAAGATAATAAATATAAGCAGGCCCACTCCCAGATAAGCCAGTGATAATATCTAATTCTTGTTCGAAAACGATACACACATGACCGATTGCTTGAAATAAACATTCTGCTATAGCCAGATGTTGCTCAGACGCAAATTTACCAGCAGCTATTCCAGTTGCGGATAAACCTACGGCTGAAGATGTGTTTGGCATCGCACGAATGATTGGACATTCGACGCCAAGCCATTCCTGAATAGAGGAAGTAGGGACTCCGGCAATGACAGAGATAATCAAATGATCAGGAGTTACGTACTCACGCAGGGTCTGGCATGCTGAGGCGACGTCCTTTGGTTTCATTCCCAAAATGATCACTTGAGACTGTAGAAGCATGGTTGATAAATCACGAGTTGGGATCACTCCGTACTGTTCTTGTAGTTCACGGAGCCTAGCATCATCTGAATGATTAGTCACATAGATGCTATTTGCAGGTAGTAAATGTTTAGCGGTGATACCTTTTACAATGGCTTCTACGATGGAACCTGCTCCCATAAAACCTACGTGAAGTTGTTGGCATATCTGGTTAGCTTGATGATCGTTCATGAGAGAGATCTCCTTTCGTAAATAACAATTACCTTGTTTGTCCGTTTCCTAAGACACGATATTTAATGGAAGTCAATGCTGTTAGACCCATCGGACCGCGAGCATGCAATTTTTGTGTGCTAATTCCAATTTCAGCTCCAAAGCCAAATTCTCCACCATCTGTAAAACGTGTAGAAGCATTATGATAAACAACAGCAGCATCTACGGCTTGCAAGAAGCGTTCTGCTTGCATTTGATCCTCAGTCAAAATTGATTCCGAGTGCTTGGTTCCATAAGTAGCGATATGTTCCAAGGCCTCATCTATATTCGTAACCGTTTTAACAGCAAGAATGGTGTCTAGGAATTCAGCATGCCAATCCGATTCGGTAGCTAAGACAAAGCGATCGCGTAGCTCTGGGTGGGAAGCCATTGTTCCTTCGCATACGCGTAGCTCTACGCCTGCATCTAGCAGGGATGTCAAAAGAGCTGCGGATTGATCATGTCCAAAATCCTGATGGATGAGTAAGGACTCAAGAGCATTGCATACAGCAGGACGACTTAGCTTAGCATTTTGTACGATAGCTTGGGCCATAGCCGAATCAGCGGATTGATCAATGAAGATATGGCAATTACCTACTCCGGTCTCAATAACAGGCACAATGGAGTTTTTCACAACACGATTTATTAGGGATGCTCCTCCACGTGGGATGATCACGTCGATAATTCCATGGAGGCTGCACATCACATCTACCGCTGCCCGATCGGTCGTAGCAAGATACTGAACCGCTTCATGTGGCAGCCCAAGATTTTGAAGGGCGGTTTGAATACTTTTTACCAAAGCTAGGTTAGAACGAGTGGTTGAGGCACTACCGCGCAGTACAACGGCATTTCCTGTTTTTAGTGAAATGGCGGCCGCATCTACTGTAACATTTGGACGTGCTTCATATATCATACCGACTACCCCTAGTGGTACACGTACGGAACGAATAGCCAAGCCGTCCTTTTGAACCCACTCCGCAGTTGTTTCGCCAATAGGATCAGCAAGAGCAGCTAAATCCTCTAGGCTATCAGCTAAGGCAGTAATTCGTTCGGGTGTTAGACTAAGACGATCAATTAAGCTCGTAAGCTGTCCACTTTCAATTGCCTTGTCAACATCCTGTTTATTTTCAGCTAAAATATAAGCTTGATCAGCTAAAAGCTGTTCTTTTATAGCGCGTAATGCAGCGTTCTTTTGTTCGCTGGTCAAAAGTGCCAACTTTCGTGAGGCTACTTGAGCTAATTTTGCCTGCTTCGTAACCTGATCAATCACCTGCTTGGAGGCTACATTCGTTTGGTGGTTTCCTTCTCTCATGTTTCCCGCTCCTTTTTTGCTTATTTTTATATGAGATGAGGCAGAGATACCCATTGATCTCGATGAATAGCTTCTGTAAAAGGTTTTTCCCTCTGCGGTTCACTGATGATTTGGCGCAGCAGTTCACTATCATAGCGACAGACACCTCGACCAATTAAACCAGTAGGAGCATACACTTCAACAACATCCCCCTGTGAAAAATCACCCTCTACACTGGTAATTCCCGCTGGTAGCAGACTGCTCTTGCGTTGCTGAATCGCTTCTTGGGCCCCAGCATCTACATGCAAGCGACCGGCGATAGCGGAATGCAGGGCAATCCACTGCTTCTGTGTAGAAACACTCTCGCGCTTTTCAGCAGCATGAGTAGTAGAGGTGTCCGAATTTATTCCGCCAAAATCTCCAATATAGGTTCCTTCTCCTGTCCCATTGATAACATGCAATAAACTATCCTTGGAGGATAACCGGCCGATAAAGGTACGCGTGCCTACCTTTAAGGCCGTTTCAGCAGCAATTACCTTGGATTGCATTCCTCCAGTACCAAGAGATGAACCTGAACCGCCAGCTACTGCTTTAATTTCATCTGTAATGGTAGCGACCTTGTCGAACCGCTTTGCGTCAGGATTATTTCTTGGGTCTTTATTATAAATACCATCTGTATCAGTCAAAATGATGTAGATGTCAGCATGCAGCATACCAGCCACTAATGAACCTAACATATCGTTATCGCCGAACGTTAACTCGGCAACAGAGACAGTATCGTTCTCGTTAATGATAGGAGTGATGTTGCGTGAAAGGAGTAGGGACATCGTTTGAAACGCATGACGGTATCGTTCCTGATTAGAGAAGTCACTGCGAGTCAACAGAATCTGTGCGATATGATAGTTATAGGCAGCAAACAAAGCTGAGTAATGCTCCATCAAAATACTTTGTCCGATGGCTGCTGCGGCTTGCTTAGCTACGATGGTTCGCGGTCGTTGTTCATAGCCTAGCAGGCAATATCCACTTGCTACAGCTCCTGAACTCACGAGTACGACCTCGTGTCCTTCACCACGCAGAGCTCCAATGGCATCTACCAAGAGACTCATTTTTTGCTGGTCGCAGCCGCCTTGTTTTTTTGCTAAGGAACTGCTTCCTACTTTCACCACAATGCGCATTTTTCCGGTCTGATTCATGTTGATCTGCTCTCCTTTTTCATCTCTAACAAACAAAAAAACCTTCCATCCTTAGAAAAACATAAGGACGAAAGGTTTACTTTCGCGGTACCACCTTAATTAAATGCCGAACCAACCCTTACATGGATCGACATCTATCTTTACACTTAAGAAAGCCATATATGGCCGATAAGCGCTTTCCTTGATAACAGGGGAAAGAATCCTGTCTAGGTCATCCCTAGCCGCTCTGGGATGGGTTCAAGCTGTTTCATGCACGCGATCTTCCAGCCAATGGATCGCGTTCTCTGGAGCAGAAAGGGGGCTTTACTATTTCCCTTCAAAGCGATGAAGTATGATTATTTACATCATTATGATGGGGAGGACGGGAAAATGTCAAGGGACGTTACTGGAAATTTTCTTGTCCATATATGCCAGAGCGTTTTGTTATTTCGTACCGTTTGGATTCCTGATCCCGTCCTAAGTGATACCTCACAAGCGAGCTAGAGGATGCAACAGTAGGTGAAATTCCAGAAACCTCCACAATCAAACCGCTATTTTCAACAGAGACCTTCATATTCTGAGTAGAGATAAATACAGGATAGCGTTTTGTCGAAGTAGACAAGTAAACATGTCCATCAACGATTTTTGTATCCAAATGATCGTACAGGGCAACAGCTAATGGTCTGCTCCAATACTGCTGAAAGAAAGCGAGAATCCCATCTCTGGTATGATAAGGCTTTGGAAGCTGTCGATAAATGATCCCATCTTCTTTAATCTCTTTGCCATCAGGAAGGGTAGCGGCAGCATATTCTAAATCATTAATGACCTGTTCGGCTTTTTGTAAGAATACCGACACATCATTGAGATTTGTTTCCATATGAGTCATTGCTGTCGTTTGCCATTTAGCCTGTTCCTTTTTGGTACTGGCTGTTTTTATGTGATCTGATTTTTCAGCAGTTGTAGCAGAATCGTCCTTGGATTTATTGGTAGCACCTTTTGATTTGACTGTTTTCTCAGCCTTTTGGCTCTGTTCCTTTTCACTGGTATTCTTTGATTGCTCTGGTGGTTTACCACCTTTACATCCCGTTGCACCAGTTATAAGCAGAGCTATTATCAACGGAATATACCAATTTTTGTGCATAAAAAAGCACCTCGTTTCTCCTTTTTTGCTAGCTTTTGAGTAGGAAGGCGATTTCAAACCCGTTAGATTTTACTAAAAAAGGGCATGGAGGAAGGAGGAGATGGTTATGATAAGACAATATTGAAACGAGAAAAGGGAAAAAAGAACGACGAGGGGTTGTTTGTTGGCTGTTTTCCCACTATCATAAAAGGGATAAGCATTCGAAAATAGGGGGAAGCCCCGGTTTATTTGAGGTGGTCATAACGCATGTTCGGATTTGGAAATAAACAAAGAAAATTAATGACGTATGACGTATTGCTGGTAAAAACAAAAGATGGCAGAGGCCGTGACTTTTTCCAAGTCGCTTTTCACAGCTCTCAGGCCGCTGATATTATGAGTATGATTACGAAGCTGGAGAAATCCAAATACAATTCAACAGAATATCTAGGTGAGCTTGGTGATTTTAAGATTATTACGCATTATGAAGGGGTAGAAAGCATCAACATTCATGACACTGTAGACCCTGATTCGACACCTATTCAAATTCAAGATTTCGCAAATATGATGCTCCGTCGTTTTGAAATGCTTCAAGAAGCTGGCAAGCTGGAAGAAACAGAGGAGTTAGCTTTCTTTATGGGCGAATTAACTATGCTGCGCGATGAATCCTTTACATCATTATAGAATCTAACCAAATAGTGATGAAATTCAGAAAATAGGATTGCAAGGTATGGTTATTTGGTTTACAATGAATCTGAACAAGTACTTTTTTGGTAGTAAATGTCAACATTCCACAGAATCGAAAAAATAAGGCGATTTTTGTGGAATGTTTTTATAGGCAGATAATGAATGAGCATTCATTCAAGATGAAAAACGACACCAAATCTGCCTACCTGCTAAAATCAAGCCATGATACGGCATATGAAGGAGGAGACTTCATGGAACGCAAAATTAACAAAGCTGCGGTCTTGGGATCAGGGGTCATGGGAGCTGGTATTGCAGCCCATTTGGCTAACGTAGGTATCCCTACTTATCTGCTGGATATCGTACCGCGTGAACTGACGGAGGAAGAGAGCAAAAAGGGATTGACGCTGGATCACCCAGCCGTTCGTAATCGTATTGCACAAGCGGGTCGTGATCGACTGCTAAAGGAAAAGCCGGCGCCTCTGTATGATAAAGATTCCATCTCCCTCATCACAGTAGGCAATTTGGAGGATGATCTAGACAAACTAAGAGAAGTGGATTGGATCATCGAGGTTGTTGTCGAGAATGTAGATGTGAAAAAGCAGGTATTTGCTAAAATAGAAGCTTATCGCAAACCTGGCGCGATTGTGTCCTCTAATACCTCAGGTGTTTCCATCAATGAAATGTGTCAGGATTGTTCAGAAGAGTTCAAAAAATCATTCCTGGGAACTCACTTTTTTAATCCCCCTCGTTACTTAAAGCTCTTAGAAATTATCCCAGGTGAGCATACTGATCCAGCTTTAGTTGAATTTATGATGCATTTTGGAGAATTTGTACTCGGAAAAGGAACTGTTCTTTGTAAAGATACACCTAACTTTATCGCCAACCGCGTAGGTACATATGGTCTGCAAGTGTCCATTCAGGAAATGCTGCGTCTTGAGTTAGGCGCAGATGAAATAGATGCTCTTACAGGTCCATTAATTGGTCGTCCAAAAAGTGCGACGTTCCGAACCTTGGATGTGGTGGGTTTGGATACGTATGTGCACGTTGCAAAAAATGTTCGCGATAAAGCTACAGACGAAGCTGAAAAAGCCATGTTTGAAATTCCTGAGATCCTTACCAAGATGGTGGAAAATCGCTGGTTAGGTCAAAAGGCAGGTCAGGGCTTCTTTAAGCAGGAGAAAACAGCAGCAGGAAAAGAGATCTTAGTCTTGGATACGAGGACGTTGGAATATAAGCCAAGGGTAAAAGCGAAGTTTGCTTCATTGGAGGCGGCTAAGCAAGCCAAAACATTGCCACAAAAATTGCAGGCAATTGTGTATGGAAAAGATAAAGGCAGCGAATTTTTATGGAACGTATTGAAAAAGACAATGCTGTATGCAGCCGCAAAAGTACCAGAGATTGCAGATGACATTGTTTCAGTAGATAAAGCAATGAGATGGGGTTTTGGTTGGGAGCTAGGTCCCTTTGAAACATGGGATGCCATAGGTCTTGAAAAATCAGTAGCTCGCATGAGAGAAGAGGGCGAAACCATTCCAGCTTTGGTAGAGGAGCTATTGGCTAGTGGAAAAACCTCATTCTATGAAAAAGCGGAAGGAAAGGTTGCTGCTTTTCATATCGGCGGAGCCTTTAGAGAACTAGAAGAGAAAAAAGAAGTCATTAATCTAGCCGCTCTAAAAGAACAGGGCAAGGTGGTTGTCAAAAATGCAGGTGCGTCCTTAATTGATTTAGGTGATGGGGTTGCTTGCTTTGAATTTACCACCCCGCATAATGCGCTTGGCGTAGATATTTTGCAAATGTTCAATAAAGCAGCAGATGAAGTAGAGAAAAACTTCACCGGTATGGTGATCGGAAACCAAGGTAAGAACTTCTGTGTTGGATTAAACCTAGCGATGGCATTAATGGAGGCACAGGACGAAAACTGGTTTGAGCTAGATATGCTGGCAAAGAAATTCCACAACACCGTTAACCGAATACGTACAATGCCTCGTCCGGTAGTAGCTGCGCCGTTCGGAATGACGCTTGGTGGCGGAGTAGAGATTTGTTATATGGCTGATCAGGTGCAAGTAGCGGCGGAAACCTATCTGGGCTTTGTAGAAGTAGGCGTTGGTGTATTGCCTGGAGCGTGTGGTACCAAAGAAATGCTCTTTAGAGCGATGGAAAACATCCCAAGCGGAACTCCTACTCCTGTCGATGCCTTCCCATTTGTAGCACGAGCATTTGAAACCATTGCCATGGCGAAAGTATCCACCAGCGGTAAGGAAGCAATCAAATTAGGGTATATGCGCCCAACCGATCGCGTTTCAATCAATCAGGATCATCTGTTATATGATGCTAAACAAGCGGTACTAGAGCTTGATAAACGCGGATATACAGCTCCTGTTGAACGCCGGATTCCAGCTATCGGAACGACAGGATTTGCCTCATTACGCCAAAATATCTATGGATTGCGTGAAAGCGGCATGATCAGTGAGCATGATGAACTCATTGCAACGAAAATCGCTTATATCATGTCTGGGGGAGATGTCCCAGCAGGTACACAGGTTAACGAAACGTATATTCTTGAACTTGAGCGCCAAGGCTTCCTTGAATTAATCAAAACCCAAAAGACCCAACAGCGCATGCAGCATATGCTTGCTAAGGGAAAACCGTTGCGTAACTAAACGAGCGTCGGAAAAGAAGGAGGAGAAAGCATGAGAGAAGTAGTCATCGTGGCTGGGGCACGTACGGCTGTAGGTAAGTCAAAGCGCGGCTCATTAAAGGATGTTCATCCAGTTGATTTGGGCGCATATGTTGTAGAGGATTTGCTTCGCCGTGTTCCGAATCTGGACCCGGCGTTGATTGAGGATATAATTATTGGAAATGCAGTGCCAGAAGCGGAGCAAGGAACCAATATGGCTCGTTTAATCGGTCTTCGAGCTGGATTGCCGACCAATGTATCAGGGATTACGATAAATCGTTTTTGTTCGTCTGGTTTACAAAGTATTGCTTATGCGGCCCAACAAATCATGTGCGGTGGTGCTGATGTCATCATTGCAGGTGGTGTGGAAAGCATGAGTCTTGTACCGATGGTGGGGAATAAGGTAGCTTTGAACCCAACCTTGGTGGAAACGATGCCAGAAGCATACATGGGCATGGGACATACGGCAGAGAGAGTAGCACAGCGCTATGGCATTAGTCGTGAGGATCAGGACCAGTTTGCGGTAAGAAGCCATCAACGTGCGGCGGAGGCGATTGCGGCTGGTAAGTGTAAAGATGAGATCGTCCCAGTGCCAGTGAAGCAGGTATTTGTGGATGAGAACGGTAAACGTCATGAGAAAGAATTTGTGTTTGATACGGATGAGGGTGTACGCACTGATACAAATGTTCAAACCTTAGGAAAATTACGACCAGTCTTTCATGTAAAAGGAAGCGTTACAGCGGGTAACTCGTCTCAAACTAGCGATGGCGCTGCCGCCGTTCTCGTGATGTCTAGAGAAAAAGCAGACGAATTGGGTATTAAGCCAATCGCTAAGTTCCATTCCTTTGCAGTAGGTGGAGTTGATCCTGATGTCATGGGAATTGGTCCAGTTGTTGCTGTTCCAAAGGCCCTGAAGCAGGCTGGACTTAGCCTTCAGGATGTAGATTTGTTTGAGTTAAACGAAGCATTTGCCTCGCAATCCTTAGCTGTTATTCGTGAGCTGGGCATTGATGCTGAGAAGGTGAATGTTAACGGTGGTGCAATCGCATTAGGACACCCATTAGGATGCACAGGTGCCAAATTAACGGTATCTCTACTAAACGAGATGAAGAGACGTCAGTCAAAATACGGTGTTGTAACAATGTGTATCGGTGGCGGTATGGGTGCTGCTGGGGTGTTTGAGGTTCTGTAAAAAAGATGTTTGAGGTTTTATAAAAAATTGTAATCGCTCAAAGCATGAATAGCTTGATCGTTAAATATGGAAAGGAGAAATAAAAAATGGCAGATGTAAAAGAAATTGTACGCGGTGGAAGCTTTTTGATCGAAGCAGGTTTAGCAGAAGATGTATTTACACCAGAGGATTATACAGAAGAACAAAAAATGATTGCCAAAACCACAGAAGAATTTGTGGTTAACGAAGTTTTACCTCACTTGGAGGAGATTGAACAACATCATTTTGATCATTCGGTTCGCCTGTTAAAGGAAGCAGGAGAATTAGGGCTGTTAGGTGCAGATGTTCCAGAAGAGTATGAGGGGCTTGGACTTGATAAAATGAGCTCTGCGTTAATTACAGAAAAAATGGCACGTGCACGTAGCTTTGGCCTAAGCCATGGTGCTCATGTAGGGATTGGTTCCCTGCCAATCGTATACTTTGGCAATGATGATCAAAAGCGTCGGTACCTGCCTGATTTGGCATCGGGTCGTCGTCTAGCGGCTTATTGCTTAACAGAGCCGGGATCTGGTTCGGATGCATTGGGTGCTAAGGCAACAGCGCGTCTATCTGAGGATGGCACGCATTACCTATTAAATGGGGAAAAGCAATGGATCACCAATGCTGGATTTGCTGATGTATTTGTAGTCTATGCCAAAATCGATGGTGAGCATTTTACAGCGTTTATTGTAGAACGTGATTTCCCTGGCGTATCATTTGGACCAGAAGAGAAAAAAATGGGGATAAAAGGCTCCTCAACACGCACCGTTATTTTTGAGGACGCTAAGGTACCGGTCGAAAACCTATTGGGTGAGCAGGGCAAAGGTCACGTCATTGCGTTTAATATTTTAAACGTTGGTCGTTACAAACTAGCGGTAGGTACAGTAGGTTCTGCAAAACGTGCATTAGATATTGCGACAGAATATGCAAAAGAGCGTAAACAATTTAAAACGCCAATTGCCAACTTCCCACTTATTCAAAATAAATTAGCTTCTATGGCAGCGAAAGTATATGCGTCTGAAAGCTCTGTGTACCGCACAGTAGGGATGTTTGATTCCTCCCTGTCAAGCTTGGGAGAAAAAGCAAATGATGGCCGTGAAGTAGCAAAAGCAATTGCTGATTATGCGATCGAATGCTCGATCAATAAGGTGTTTAGTTCCGAGGTATTGGATTTCTGTGTGGATGAAGGCGTACAAATCCATGGCGGATATGGCTTTATGTCCGAGTATGAAATCGAGAATATGTATCGTGACTCTCGCATTAATCGTATTTTTGAAGGTACCAATGAAATTAACCGCTTATTAATTCCGGGCACATTGGTTAAAAAAGCAATGAAAGGCGAATTGCCTTTGTTGCAAGCAGCATCAGGCTTACAGGAGGAGCTGATGAGCTACTATCCTAGTGAGCTAGAGGAAGCTCCTTTGGCTGTTGAAAAGCATCTGCTGGAGATGACACGCAAAATCATTTTAATGGTTGCAGGCTCTGCTTTAATGAAGTACCAAAAACAATTGGATCAAGAGCAAGAGCTACTAGCGATTGCGGCTGACATGCTAATTGAGCTATATGCGATGGACAGTGCCGTGAAGCGCACAGAAAAAGCGATCGCCAAAAATGGAGCAGATAAAGAACAGCACAAGCAGAACCTGACAACAGTGTTTGTGCATGAGGCATTCGATCGTATCGAGCAAGGAGCGAAGGAAGCGTTAGCGGGAATGGAAGAGGGAGACGACCTTCGTTTACGCTTATCTATTCTTAAAAAATTGACACGTCGTGACCCAATCAACAGCATTGGCTTGAAACGCCAAATCGCGGCTCACGTATTAGAGAAGAATGGCTACGCAGTATAAAAGCATATAGCTTGAGCCTAAAAAAGGTTGCCAAGGAAGTCGGCAACCTTTTTTTACTTTTTCTTTTTTACATCCTTTTGGGTGGAAGCACGATAGTTAGCGCAAGAATTTCGCTCGACCAATTTGAAAGGGATAATAATGCGCTTGGTAGGTTCATCAGGTTGTTCAAGCTTCTCAATCAAGCATTTTCCAGCCTGATATCCCAGTTGAAAGATTTGAATATCTACTGAGGTGAGCGGCGGCTGAGAGATTTCCGTGATCAGAGCATTATTAAAACTAATAAGAGACACATCTTGAGGCACGTTAACCCCTATCTCGTTTAGGACTCGCAAAATGCCCAAGGCCATCATGTCATCCGTCACGATCAGGGCAGTCGGTCTGTTAGGCAAATTCATAAGTTCAATTGCGGCTTCCTCACCGCCTTCACGCAGGACTTTTTCTCGAACAATATATTCGTCATGTAGGGTGAGGGAAGCTTGCGTGATGGCTTGTTTATAGCCTTCTAAACGGTCAATGGTTACCACCATGTCAGGTGAACCACCAACAAACGCGATTCGCTCATGCCCCTTTTTGATGAGGTACTCGGTGATTTCCTTCGCTGCTGAATAATTGTCGTTATCGACATGATTAATGGCATCCATGTCCGTATGTGGTTTTCCCACCATTACAAAGGGAAAATCTCGTTCTTTTAGATAATTGGTGACGCGATCGTTAATTTTGGAATAAAGC
Source organism: Brevibacillus halotolerans (assembly GCF_026891775.1). Classification (NCBI taxonomy): domain Bacteria; kingdom Bacillati; phylum Bacillota; class Bacilli; order Caryophanales; family Paenibacillaceae; genus Brevibacillus; species Brevibacillus halotolerans. The sequence goes on along the minus strand of NZ_JAPTNK010000010.1, from coordinate 64,523 downwards.
AGAATCAATCCATCTACTCGACCACCTTGAACCATTCTCACAACGCCATCATACAATTCCGCTTCCGTTTCCCCGGTGGACATACAGATAGCGTACTCGCGGCTATGAGCAATTTTGCTGATACCTCGGATCACTTCAGGAAAGAAAGGATTCTGGAAGATCCGATCCGTTGAATCAGGCATTACCAGCCCAATGGTTTGGGAGGATTTGCTAGCAAGACTCCGAGCCTGATAGTTAGGGTGATAACCGAGTTGTTCCATGGCTTTTCGAACACGCTGCTTCGTTTTTTCGCTAATGCGAGGATGGTTGGCAACGACACGAGAGACTGTAGATGGTGCTACATTTGCTGCCCTTGCTACATCTTTAATTGTTACCCCCATGCGTTACCATCCCTTTCCACTTCATTTTTCATTATGATCACTCATGAAAAAACAGTCAGGGAGGTGCCCCCAACTGTTTGAATAATTATTGGTTTAGTTCAAATGTGAAGATCTGCTTATCCTTCAAATAAGAGCCTTTCACTTCTTCCCCATTTACATAAATGGTTTTCATCGTATCTACTCCGTGAACGTGGATAATCATAGATTTCCAAGAAGGAGAGTAGCCTGTGTAAATGTCCTCTATGTTTATTTCTACTTGATTTTCATCGTGGTGACAAGTAATTTTTCTCTCTAGATATTGATTATTTTGATAGGAGAACGTACTTCCGTCATCTTCATAAAGGATATACTCTGATTGTTGCTGACTTGGATAGAGATGAATCATGATTTGCTCGTCAGGAACCTTAGTGGATAATTTAGCTGGTGCCTCCGGAATAATTGCCCCTTCCTTCACAAAAATCGGTAGGGTATCGAGAGGGGCAGAAACCATGATATGCTTACCGCCATCGAATTTAGTGTCTGTCCAGTAATCATACCAGGTGCCTTCTGGCAGATAAACAACGCGATGGTACGTTGCTGGTCTAGTAATTGGCGCGATTAAAACATTCTCACCAATCAAGAACTGATCGGACAGATTGGATGTATGTGGATCGTTTGGATATTCCAGAACAAGCGGGCGCATGACAGGAAGACCTGTCTGATGTGCTTCACGGAACAACGTATATAGGTGCGGAAGCCATTTATAACGTAGTTCAATATATTTCTTCGTGATCATTTCCACTTCTTCTCCAAACGCCCATGGCTCTTGCGCTACTGTACCAAGATTGCTGTGGTTTCGGAAATAGGGGGTAAAAGTTCCGAGCTGTGTCCAGCGTGTCAGCAATTCCCCTGTAGTATCATGTGCAAAACCTCCAACATCAGGTCCGGTAAATGGCACTCCAGATAACCCAAGATTCATGCACATAGGTATCGCCATTTGCATATGCTCCCAGAAGCTTCGATTATCTCCTGTCCAGACAGCGGCATAACGCTGTACACCAGCGTATCCAGCTCTGGTCAGCACAAACGGACGCTTTCCAGATAACTGTTCTTTTAAACCTGTATAAGTCGCTTCACCCATTAGGAGACCATAGATATTGTGCAATTCGCGGTGAGTTTTTGGATTTCCGTCATTTTCATGTATGACTGATAAATCCATGGTCTTTGTTTCATTGAAAACAGCAGGCTCATTCATATCATTCCAGATACCTTCAATGCCCATGTCAGTATAGAATTTTTGCTTCTGTCCCCACCATTTCCGCACATTTGTATTGGAAAAGTCAGGGAATGCACTGATTCCGGGCCAAACTTCCCCTACATATATATTTCCATCCAGGTATTTGCAAAAATGATTTTCCCGTACCCCCTCTTGATAGATAGGGTACTCCGCATCTTGCTTGACACCTGGATCAACAATGGGAACGATGTTAATCCCTTCTGCTTTTAATTCTTGAATCAGCGAATGGGCATGCGGGAATCGATCATAGTCAAAAGTAAATACACGGTATCCGTCCATGTAATGAATATCCAAGTAGATCGCATCGACTGGAATTTCTTTATTCTTAAAATTTCTTACCAGTTCCCGTACTTCCTGCTCGTTTTTATAGCTGTAACGTGATTGATGATAGCCAAGTGCCCATTTAGGGGGAATGTCCATGCGGCCTGTTAATGTCGTGTATTGAGTAATAACATCCTTTGGAGTAGGCCCTGCCAGAATGTAATAATCTAATTCCCCGCCTTCTGCCCCGAAGGAATAGCGGGTTTGACTAGATTTCAGATCAAAAACGCTGCGATACGTGTTATCAAAAAAGATTCCATGTGCAAAACCATTTCGAATTGTCATGAAGTACGGAATCGATTCATAGAGAGCATCAGTCTCTGGATTATGCGGAGCAAAAACGTCTGTATTCCACATCGTCATGTTTTCCCCACGTTTATCAAGAAAGCCGGTTTTTTCGCCAAATCCATAAAAATGGTCGGCGGCATCCATTTCTTTAAAACAAATAATTTCTTGTTTTTGTGTAAAGGCCATTCCTCTTTCGCCCTCAGCTACAAGCAGTCGTCCCAGAGGATCATAGGCGGAAATGCGAAAAGGATTTTTGTTGATTTTTAGGTGAAGCCCAGCTGCTTTAATCAGGAGATACTGATCATGGTCCTCACATATTGTATGGACATCCTGAGAAGCTTTTATGAGGGCAAAGCTGCTTTCTAGGGTAGGTTTTGATAGCGGTTTCATAGTTATCCGCACAATATCATCTGCATAAAAGGACAGACTAACCCAACCGCGCTCACAGCGAAAGTGGAAGAGATCAGTTTTTTCATAGTCTAATAAGGCACCAATATCGTAGTATTGGTTCGAATTGCTTGCTTGTTCATTTCCAGGATGAATGGCAAAACTGGTATCTTGCATATAAAAACCTCCTTTATTCTTTGGTTGACCGCATGTTTGAAAGAATCTCACAATCATTATATTTTCAATCAATTAATTGCGCAACCGATTGCACTAATTTATTTTCGAGTATTTTATTGTTGTTCTCTTAAAGGGACTGTCTTTCATTTGGTTTATGAAGGGATAAATAGTTGTATTAAATGTATTTTCAGTTAAGGGAAATAAGCGATTTTATTTTTGGAACGAAAAGAGGAACTATTATAAAATTTCTCTTGTTTTATGAAAGCGTTTTTATTACAATGATTTTGCGCAAACGATTTCATTGAGTTGATAAAATAAATGATAGATGTATTCAGGGGGGAGTCACAGTGAGAAACATGGCATCTTTTGATTTCTGGCAAAAGCTTGGGAAAGCACTTTTAGTGGTAGTTGCTGTCATGCCTGCTGCGGGGATTATGATTTCTCTAGCCAAGCTGATTGCGATGGCAGGTGGAGATGTAACCTTTGTCGTCAGATTTGCCCACGTGATGGAAGAAATAGGCTGGGCTATCATCGGTAATCTTCATATTTTGTTTGCAGTTGCCATTGGTGGCTCATGGGCTAAGGAGAGGGCAGGCGGCGCATTTGCCGCACTGATTGCTTTTATCTTAATCAATCGGATTACGGGTGCAATTTTTGGAGTAAGCGGGGATATGTTATCAAGCCCTGACGCTACGGTCTCCTCCTTATTTGGAAAAGAGTTAGTAGTGAAAGATTATTTTATTTCATTTTTAGGGGCCCCTGCTCTTAACATGGGTGTTTTTATTGGTATTATTTCTGGTTTCCTAGGGGCCGTTATCTTTAATAAGTACTATGATTACAATAAACTTCCGGCATCGTTAGCTTTCTTTAATGGGAAGCGATTTGTTCCGTTTGTCGTTATTTTTTGGTCGGCTGTAACCGCTATCATTTTGTCTGTTATTTGGCCGTCTATTCAGGGAATTTTGAATGATTTCGGAAAATGGATTGCTTCTTCTAAAGATTCAGCGCCTGTGATTGCTCCCTTTATCTTTGGGATGCTAGAGCGCTTATTGCTACCATTTGGATTGCATCATATGCTGACTGTTCCCATTAATTATACCCAGCTTGGCGGTACATACACATTGCTTACTGGTACCAGTGCAGGTCAGGTCGTAGCGGGTCAAGATCCATTGTGGCTGGCTTGGGTTGCTGATTTGAACAACCTACTTTCTCAAGGTGATACGGCTGCTTATCAGCAATTGCTAAATAGTGTAACGCCAGCTCGTTTTAAAGTAGGTCAGATGATTTTGTCAACGGCGTCATTGCTTGGTATCGCGTTAGCTATGTATCGTCATGTGGATATCGAGAAACGGCCAAAATATAAATCCATGTTTTTCTCTGCTGCTTTGGCGGTATTTTTGACAGGGGTAACAGAACCGATTGAATTTATGTTCATGTTCGCCGCACCACTTTTGTATGTGGTTTACTCCATTTTGACTGGACTTAGCTTTGCGATGGCTGATTTTATCCACCTACGCCTACATTCCTTTGGATTTATCGAGCTGTTAACACGAACACCAATGGCGATACGGGCGGGAATGATCCAGGATATCATCAACTTTGCCATAACATGTCTCGTCTTCTTTGGATTGAATTTCACGGTCTTTCATTTTTTGATCAAAAAGTTTAACTTCCCTACTCCAGGGCGCGCTGGAAATTATACAGATGAGGAAGAGCCCTCCACAAAACAAGAGCAATTGAAGAAAACCACTACTAGTGTTGCCGAAACGATTGTTCAGCTATTAGGGGGACAGAATAATATAGAAGATGTGGATGCTTGTATGACTCGTCTGCGAGTAACCGTTAAAAATATAGAAGATGTGGCTAAAGAATCAGAGTGGAAAAAGACAGGCTCGCTCGGACTGATTTTAAAAGATAAGGGAGTTCAGGTTGTGTACGGTCCGAAGGCAGATGTGATTAAATCAAGCGTTCAGGATTACTTAGGAGTCTAATATGAGATTATTAACACTGAATTGTCATTCGTGGCAGGAATCTAATCAGCAAAAAAAGCTAGAGGACTTAGCGGATGCCATAGCAGAGCATGCCTACGATGTTATAGCTTTGCAAGAGGTTAGCCAATCGATTGATGCTGTAGTGATAAAGGATCAGATTAAAGCAGATAACTATGCTTATCTGTTATTACAAGAGCTTCAGAAGCGTGGACTAAACGATTATCGGATGGTCTGGGAGTTTTGCCATATCGGCTATGAGATATACGAAGAAGGGGTAGCTTTGCTAACCAACCTCCCCATTATAAAGCAAGACGCATTTTATGTATCCAAGCATACAGATACGTCATATTGGAAAACCCGCAAGGTTATCAAAGCGACTGTGGAGTATCATCAGAAGTGCATTTCATTCTTTTCCTGTCATTTCGGATGGTGGGAGGATGAAGAGGAACCCTTTCATGCTCAGTTCGAACGTTTCATAAAGAGGACGGATAAAAACGAACTTACCTTCTTAATGGGAGATTTTAATAATCATGCCAAAGCGAGAGGGGAAGGCTATGACATGGTAAAAGGGCAGGGCTGGTACGATACGTTTCTACTCGCAAAGGTTCGAGACGAGGGCAGTACAGTTCAAGGAAAGATAGCCGGATGGGATCGGAATCAGGAAGGCTTGCGGATCGATTATATCTGGGTTAATCAGCCTGTCTCTATCCAGGAATCAAAAGTGATTTTTAACGGAACCAATAAGCCAGTCGTATCTGATCATTTTGGAGTAGACGTCCTGATTTGATGCTAAAAGACCAAGATCCGATTTACTAACAATCGGGTTTTGGTTTTTTTATTTTTATTTTTTTTATCTTTTCCTGAAACGTTTGTGAAAAACACCTCGTCAAAGAGTGTGAATCAAGCAAAATGGAAATTTTGTTAATGAAAATGGAGGTATCCACAATGAATAAAACCTTTAAAATGTTAAGTGCTGCTCTAGTTACCGCTGTGGTGGCTACCAGCTCCATCTCTGCTTATGCCGCTACTCCACAACTAACACAAACAAATCTTATACAGCCAAAACCAGCATCTAAGCATGCGATTTATGTAAATGGTAAAGTAGTCGATCAGAAGCTAGACGTATACGCAAATAAACAAAATGTACTAATGATTCCTTTGCGTACAATTTCTGATCAACTAGGCTATAAGGTTACCTGGAATGCAGAAACGAAGAGTGCTGAGTTGCAAAAAGGAGCGCAATGGACAGCAGTTGCGGTGGGGAAAGATCAATACAGTGTAAATAAAATGTATGTGCAGTTAGGATCAGCTCCCGAGTCAAAAGCAGGAGTAACCTACGTGCCAGTTACCTTCTTTGATAAAGTGCTTCATCAGCAAGTAATTGTTGAGGAGGATGGGACAATAAAAATTGGCGAACAAGCTCAAGGGGTTACGAAAAAAGGCAGTATTACTAACATCTCTATTGACGAAAAGGATGCTTCTCTTAAAGGGGCTATCATGGTGAATGGATTTACAAACGGTGTGCGTTTAAACATCACAGACGAGACAAGCATCGTTAATCAGGATGGTAAAAAGCTGACCATAGCTGATTTGAAGTTGGGTCAAGAAATTGAAGTTGAACACGGTCTGGCTATGACTATGAGTATTCCGCCTATGACCAATGCAGTGAAAATCGTGGTAAATGATAAAATGGCTACTCCTGAGGTTTTAGGAACGGTTGGTGAAGTCGTTGAAGCGAAAACATTAACAGATGGAACCGTGCAGGTAGTGATTAAAGGCGAGAAGCTAAACGACCAATCCTTTGAGATGATTGCGCTAAATCTAGCAAAAGATACTCCGATTATCGACGCAAAGGATAATAGTCCATTAAAAGCAGAGGACTTGCGTAAAGGGACAAAAGTCTATGGATTCTATGGTCCTGTGACAACAAAGAGCCTACCAGCGATTGGGCAGGCGATGAAAATCGTGGTTGAGCAGGAGTCTTTGATTCAGCCTAAATAAAAAGCTACAGCCTAAGTAGATAGCTACAGATGCTCTGGAGATCGTGGCTTGAATACGGACTATAAAAAACGCTTGGACGGATGATCCAAGCGTTTTTTATGTTATGGAAAACCAGGCTAATCGCTTAAGGATAAGCTTTCCCTTTTTTCTGATGTTCGCTTAATTATGTTCCTAGTAAATCGCTTCCCAACCAGCAGGAGTTACAAACAGACGAATCGCAATAATTTTCCGATCCTCCATTAAGGTAAAGTAATGACGATAGGAAGAAGGAACAGAGATTAAATCGCCGGGGGATAGCTCTACATCAAAGTAGCGACCGTCTGTGCCTAAAATCGCAAAAATACCATGACCATCTACGCAAAAGCGGACTTCATCATCCGTGTGATGATGTTCTTTGACGAAGTTCTCTAATTTTTTATCTAACTCTGGTGTTTTGTCACTTAGGACAATGACGTCTGCTGTGGTGTAGTTGCGGCGTTCGCTAATCTCTTGTATCTCTTTTTGGAAGGTATCTAAAATTTGCTGTTTTTCAGCATCAGTTGGCGCGTAATTATTTCGCAAAGCAGGATCTAATTGATCCACACCCCAATATTCATAGATAACATCCTGCGAGTTTAAAAAAGCCTGAACCGCCTCTCTATCCTCAATATATTCATTGGTATCGTGAAAACGTACTTTTGCCATGAAGAAGGACCTCCTAATGTTGTAATCTTATGAATTATTTATTTAATCAGACTGAATTAAATGGCAATACCAGACGCTTTTGCAGATAAATTACCTACTTGCAATAAGCGCAGTTGATATTCAAATAGAAATTCAAAAGCTTCTATATGTCTTTTTGCTTCAAAATCATTACGACCCCAGGCATATATTCCGTGGTTGCGGATTAACACGCCGGGTACATCAGGCTTGATCGCCTCTTTAATGGCCGCTGCTAACGTAGGGATATCTGCATAGTTTTCTACAATCGGGACGGTAAGAAGAGCGTTTTCCTCCCAAATGCCCAGTCCTTTGATTAATTCCTGACCATGAATAGTAAAGCTTTGCTTTTGTGCATACACCTCGGAAATCACATTGTTGGCAATCGTGTGTACATGAAAGCAAGCGCCAGCATCGGGAATGCTTTGGTAGACAACAGCATGCACTAATGTTTCCGCAGAGGGCTTCAAATTGGTAGGCTCTACAGAATTGCAATCGCCGTCAACGATCAAGTAATCTTCTGGCGATAGTTTGGTTTTATCTTTGCCACTGGCGGTCACAGCAAATTGTAAGGGTACATCGCTGATTTTAATAGAGAGGTTTCCGCTTGTACCCGGAAACCAATCTCTTCTAGCAAACGTTAGCTTTACCTCATCTAATTTTTTAAAAGCGGCGGTGCGCTGTTCAAGTGTTGTTGTCATAGCACAATCCCCTCCTGTTTGGCCCTAATGGCTTTAATAATTGAAATCACATCATAAAAAGTAGTAAATGGTTTATGTGATAAATTTTCTTCCTGACATTTTTCCAGTAGGAAGGAACGGGCAATGACAAAATCAGCAATTCGAGACCCTGCCAAGTCAGTGATACTATCCCCAATAACAACACGTGTATAGCCGGTAGCATCATAGCTTCTAATAATGGTAGTTTTACACATTCCGCAATCTGTTTGGCAATGCTCATCGCAGGTATGCGGCCACGTAATTTTTATTCTCTCTTTGCTAAAATCACTGCCATTACAATAAATTGGGCCATCAAGCTGAAACGGAGCAAGAATCGGATGAACAAAAAAATCGATACCTCCGCTTGTAATGAGCAGAGTCACGTTTTCCTGCCGGCAATAATCCACAAACTCTGCAAAACCAGGGCGGATACGGGCATTCTCTACAGCAAATTGAGTGATTTCATGTTCGAGTGAAGAGGGAAGCAGGGAAAACAGCTTTCCTACCCCTTCTCTAATGGATATTTGTTGCGTCAAAATTTGTTCGGTTAACTCTTCCCAGCCTGGGGGATGAAAGTGGCGCATGATTGCCACAATATTGTCTTTTTCTGTAATCGTTCCATCGAAATCGCAAAAAAGCACAAGCTGTTTCGTCATGCAGAACCTCCCCATTTTTCTAGTGCTAGTCGCAGTTCATTAGAGTCGGAAGCTGCTGCTGTAAGACTGATTCCATTCACGGATGCATCAATAGCGGCACGGAATGCTCGACCGCCTGCTGTTGCTCCGAGTGGGTGCCCATGAATGCCGCCGCCTGCGTTAACAACCTGATCTAGGCCAAAGTCGGCGTACAGTTGGGGAACCAATCCGGGATGAATACCCGCTGATGGAACAGGGAAGGCAGGTTGCAAGGTGCCGTATTCCTCAACTAAATGATTAGCTAGCTGAGTAGCCTCGCTCTTATCTAATGCTACATTTCCGTATGGAGAAGGGAATAACACTAAATCAGCCCCGGCTAAACGCAATAGCTTACCGAGCAGGAGCGGAGCGGCAATGCCGTGATCAGGACTAGGATAATAGGCGCCGGCGAGTGCGGGATGCGCCATGATTGGCACTTGAATGTCCGGGTCTTCTGCTAGACGTTGCAGGAGATCGAAGCCAAAAGCAAGTGCATTAAACAAAAGGCAGGAAGCACCTGCATCGACAGCTTGCTTCGCCCGTTCAATAAGCTGTGAGCTAGGCCCTGTAAGGTTAGCGGCATACAAGACAGGCTTACCGGTTTGTTCTGCAATTTCATCTGAAATGACTTTGAAGCGTCTGATACGTTGGATAAATGGAGCTTTATCATCAGCAAAGAAAATTTCATCATCCTTAATCAAATCAAGGCCGCCTTCTGCTTGGGCACGAAATTGCACTTCTAGTTCCTCTAGTGACAAACCTGTGCATGATTTAAAAATACTCATTAATAATGGACGATCATGCACACCGGTTATTTCCCGTATTCCTTCTATGCCGAATTTTGGACCCTGAAAGCCTTGTAAAAAAGAAGGAGGAAGCTGAATGTCTACCAGCTTGATTTTCCCGTCCATTGATAGTTTGCCAAATACCCCTGTAAGAAGAGAAGGGATATCCTGTGTAAAGCATATGGTTGGATAACTAATCGTGATATAACCTCGTGTTTCACCTGATGAGGTGGATTCAAGAGGAGATACATCCGCTACTTCACCTAAATAGGGGCGTAGCTGCTCCTGCTTTGCCAGAGGAAGGTCCGTCCATGAGCCTACTGTCATACCAACTGCAATACCTTCCGCTTTTTTTTGTAAATCCTTTGCTTGAGTTAAATAGGTTACGAGGATTCGATCTGTACTCATGGATGGCCTCCTTGTAGGTAGAGAATTTATCAACTAAAAACGCCCCCTTCAAGAGAAGGAGGCGTCCGATAGACAGATCATCTTCTTCTCTTATCTCTCACATAAATCAGTACAGCACGATTATGTGTAGGATTTAGCACCGTTTCGCATCGTTTATCCCGATGCGAGGGTTGCCGGGCATCATAGGGCCAGTCCCTCCGCCTTCTCTCAATAAGAGCTAGGTAATTGTTGTAATTGTCAAAATTGAAGCTGATTCTTGGAGATCATCTTATCCCTTTTTGTAACATGCGTCAACCCTTTTTATAAATAAAAACTGAGTTGAATAAATTGTTTGACATAACTGGATTACCTGTGTATATTTCTACTAACGATTCATTTATGAGGCTTTAGCTACGCAGGATAGGAACCTGTGTTCACCTACAATTACATATACTTAATGGATACCTTATCCAGAGACGGTGGAGGGACTGGCCCGATGAAACCCAGCAACCGACACATAGCCGCTAACCTGGCATGTGCACGGTGCTAATTCCTGCAGAGACATGTAAAATTCTGGTAGATAAGGGGGAACGTTTTATGAATATGACATGTCAAAACGACCTCTTTTCTTCGGAAAAGAGGTTTTCTTTTTCTTTGGTAAGCAAAGCATGGTGTGAACAGATATGGGCAGAGCATAAGTATTGGGTCATGATGAGGTGTTATCAAAAATATAAGCAAATCTCACAAGCATTTCGGGATCAAGTAAAAACGTCTCGCGAAACAGGCGAACGCGATTGGAGTATATTTGCAGAACAGTTATTACATGAATTTCAGAAGATGCGAAAACTGCCTATTGATTCAGGCAATGCCTGTAATGCCTTGAGTCATGCATTCGGTCATCTGCGCGGAAAACTTACGGAGCAAGAAAGCGGCTCCTGGCATGTCTTATTGCAAAGGAACTGGGAGGAAGCTCATCGTATATTGTTCTTACTTACTATGGAATATGGTGATGATTATTTGTCGCGGTCTCGCCTATTTTCACCGGAGGCTCCTAGCAGTCACACATGGATTCGGTTTCGTGGCAAGGATTTTTTTATTGCAAAGGATTTGGGGCAGTGGAAGATTCTTGAGCCATGGGAAGTTTGGGAGCGAGTCGGCGTGTATCAAGTTAACCTATTAACCAAATATCGCTTATTAGCCAATCTAGGAGGAATCGTTCATCCCCTGGCACATTACGATCAATACATCAACCGAGACTAGAGTGGTAAAAGGAGAGGAAAAGATATGGGGTATCAAGCGTTATCGGTTCAAGAATCCATTTTATACGTACAGAATCAGGGAACGATTTTTACACAAGATGCGCCTCTTGTTAGCCGAGAAATTGGTGATGGCAATTTAAATTTGGTTTTTAGAATAACGGATGAAGAGACCGGTAAAAGTGTCATTGTGAAGCAGGCTTTGCCTTATGCCCGCGTGGTTGGCGAATCATGGCCGTTAACGCTGGACCGATCTCGGATTGAAGCAGAGGCGCTCAAAATTCAGCGAGAGCTGGTAGGAGATTTAGTACCTGAGGTATACCATCACAATTCGGAGCTGGCTTTGACGATTATGGAGGATGTAGGTGATCATAAGCTACTTCGTGCAGGCCTTATTGAGGGAGAGATATACCCGCATTTCGCTAAACATATTGGAACTTTTCTGGCTCATACCTTATTTTTTACCTCTGATCTTGGAATGAATCCTTTTGCTAAAAAGGCTAATGTGAGCAGGTTCATTAATCCAGAGCTATGTAAAATTACGGAGGATCTTGTATTTACTGATCCATATGAGGACCATGACACCAATCATTTTAATCCGCTTATCCGCCAAGACGTAGAAGCAATATGGGGGAATCACGCATTACGTCGAGAGATTGCTAAGCTAAAATACGACTTTTTGACACGAGCAGAAGCTTTGTTGCATGGTGATCTGCATACAGGCAGTATTTTTGTCACCAAAACAAGTACAAAGGTGATTGATCCCGAGTTTGCTTTTTATGGGCCAATAGGTTTTGACATTGGGGCTATCATCGCTAATCTTGTCTTAAATTATGCAGGACAGCACGGCCTTCAAGCGGACATAGAGAAACGGGAGCAGTATCGTTTTTACTTATTGGATACGATAGAAAACGTCTGGAATGAGTTTGTATCGCAATTCGTTCGTCTGTGGCATAAAAAAGCGGAGGAGCGTAGTGCGCATGTTCCTGATTTTTGGCAGGATTATGTATCTCAGGTCTTACAGGATACGGCAGGATATGCTGGGTGCAAAATCCTAAGACGTGTGATTGGACTGGCGGGTGTAGCTGATTTAAATAGAATTGAACAAGAGGAGCTTCGAGCAGAAGCCGAAAGACTGGCATTAGAGATCGGCCAATCCTTCATTCTCAATCGTAAGCATTTGGCAGAAATCACAGATATCACGGCGATCGTGCGAGAGATTACGGTTGAACGGGAGCAGGTCCTACAAAAGTAAAGCGGCAATCAAACAGAGTCATCTGCTGTCCTGCTAAACAGGGCAAGCAGGTGATTTTTGTTTTTTAGAGAATTATTGTTCAATCTATTGCATCAAAAAAGGCTAAAAAAAGGGGGAGAAGCATGAAAAATATCGTCATATCGCCTGATTTGGAGCTAAAGGAAGTTCGTATTGAGGATGCAGCAGTCACCTTTGCTTTAATAGAAAAAAACCGAGATTATTTGCGGGAGTTTTTGCCATGGCTAGATAATGTGCGAGATGTAGAGGATTCGGAAAATAATATTCGCTTTGCCATTCAACAGGCAGCAAATATGCAGGGAACGCATTATTCGATTTGGTATCGAGGCCAACTTGCAGGAAGAGTTGCCGCCAATTTTATCGAATGGAATCATCGTAAAACGGTAATTGGCTATTGGCTGGGGGCTGAATTTCAGGGGAAGGGTATCATGACGCAAGCAGTTGAGGCATATCTTGATTACTTGGTATTTGGGAAGTGGAATTTACATCGGACAGAAATTGCAGCTGCTGTACAAAATGAGAAAAGCCGTGCTATCCCGGAACGGCTAGGGTTTCAATTAGAAGGAATTATGAGAGGAAATGAATGGCTGTACGATCATTACGTGGACCATGCTGTATATGGAATGCTACAGCAGGAATGGAAGCAGCGAAAAAAAGAGAGGGAAGCTAGGAGTCCCATTTTATAATTGACTGAATTTTGGGACTTGTGGATGGAGAAGTGTTGGAAAGTGGGTTCAGCCATTCTTGTATTAGATGAAGCAACAGCTAGGATTGATAGTGAGACGGAATCGGCGATACAGGATGCTTTGAAGGTTCTAGTGCAAGGAAGGACAACTTTTATCATTGTTCATAGACTGTCAACCATTCAGGATACCGACGTTATATGGGTGTTGTCACAGGGAGAGATCGTTGAGCAGGGGAACCATGAGGAGTTAATGGAGAAGCAGGGCATCTATTATAAGATGTATCAGCTTCAGCAAGGAAAGCCTTTAAAGTAAATTGAGAAAAAGTAGAGGGTTGTGGAAGAGTAGGGATACGGTGTATGATCTTCTAATGGAAAGGAGATCGCATACATGAAATCTTCGCGCTTTACTTTTACAACATTGCTCGTAGTGGTCTTTATTGCTGGTATTACTCAGGGATTGACGCTTCCTTTGCTAGCTATCTTGTTAGAGGAACGCGGCATTTCTGCTGTTTCTAACGGTTTGAATGCTGCTGCTCTCTATGTCGGAATGTTCATTATGTCGCCATTGATGGAAATCTTTTTACGAAAATGGGGTTATCGGACATGTCTATTTATAGGGCTTGTACTGGTGACATTTTCTACTTTGTTACTTCCATTGTTTACATCGCTTAGTGTATGGTTTGTCCTCCGCTTGATAATGGGGATGGGCGACTCTGCTCTGCATTATACCAGTCAGATCTGGGTGACGGCAACATCTACACCAGAGCGACGTGGGCGTGATCTTTCGCTATACGGTCTGTCTTATGGAGCTGGTTTTAGCGTAGGACCATTAGCCATTAATTTAATGCCGTTTGGCTTGTGGGCACCTTTTATGGCACTTGTTGCTTGTAATCTGGTGGCTTTCTTCATGTTGTTACAAATTCGTAACGCCTTCCCACCTGAAGTAAAAGCAAACGATGGAAAAAAGGTAGTTAAATCAAGAGAAAAGTACAAGATGGTTATCCAAATGACATGGCTGGCTTTGATTCCAGCTTTCCTATACGGTTTTATGGAAACAACGTTAAACGGCAGCTTTCCGATCGCGGCCCTACGTACGGGAATTTCGGCAGAATCGGTTTCTATTATTTTGCCATCCTTTGTAGTAGGTAGTTTATTCCTACAGTTGCCACTTGGAACCCTAAGTGACAGAGTAGGACGCAAAAAAGTCATGATGTACTGTGCCATAATTGGCTGCATCGCGTTTATGCTGTTCCCGTTGGCAACATCCTCTGTACCGCTAATGATGCTGTTATTAGCTTCTGCGGGAGCAGCGGTGGGCTCTTTCTACTCGCTAGGATTAGCTTATTGTGCTGATATCCTGCCACAAGGCTTAATTCCGATTGCAGGAATTATTGCAAGCATGAATTTTAGCGTAGCAAGTATTATTACACCTAGTGTTAATGGATTCTTAATCAATTATGTTTCTCCAACCTCAATCTTTGTGGCGATGGGTGCTATGTTTATCGTTTTCTTCTTGGCAGCTCTTTTCTTCCGACCAGAGAAAGCGCAGACTACATCTATTCAAGAGTTTGAAGGAGTGGAAATGAAGTAGGATAAACGAGACCTGGCTATGACGGCTAGGTCTTTTTTCTTTTCCAAAATTGTTCTTGACGCATGTAAAAAAGAATTATACTATGATTGTAATCATTATTAAAAAGTTTGCCTTGTTCAATTATATTCACCTATGGAAAAATGCATAAAGCCGCATGAACGCTGTTACCTTCGGGTAGCAGCTTCGTTTGTTTTTAGGGGAATTTTAAGTATGATTCTCTTTCTCAACAAAGTAAAAATTCAAACCAAAAAAGAAAGAAGGGTGATTGTATGTTACAAAAAGGGATGATGATTCTTTCAGGTGTGTGTGTTCTGATTAGCTGGCTATGGGGCAGTATCGCAGGGATTGATCCTGCTTGGATTGCCATTGTGGTATGCGGGGTACCCATTGCCATTACAGCGGGTAAGGAATTATGGGAGCAACGAAGTCTGAATAGCGATGTGCTGGTCACGATTGCAATCATCGCGGCTACCTGTATTGGGGAGCTACTAGCTGCGGCTGAGGTAGCCTTTATTATGATGATTGGAATGTGGCTAGAAGAGAAAACCGTTGCCAAAGCCACTTCGGCTTTAAAGGAAATGGTAGAAATGACTCCTGAACAAGCTCGCGTCATGCGAGGGGGACAGTGGATTGAGGCAAAAGCAGATTCAGTGCTAGTAGGTGAGCTGGTACTGGTAAAACCGGGTGAGCAGATACCAGTGGATGGAATTGTAGTAGCTGGTCAGGCTGCGATTGATCAGGCAATTTTAACAGGAGAGTCCTTACCTGTTGAGAAGCGGCAAGGGGATGAAGTATTCGTAGGTACTACCAACACAAACGGCTCCCTAGAAATTCAAACCACTCGTGTAGGAGAAGAAACAGCATTTGCGAAGGTAACGAGATTGGTAGAGGAAGCAATGGAGAAGAGGGCACCTGTACAACGCTTGTTGGACAAATGGGCGGTATGGATCGTCGGGGCTAGCTTATTATTGGCTATTCTTGTGTATCTTGTTACAAATGATATGGTGCGTTCTGTGACCGTTCTAATCGTATTTTGTCCCTGTGCTTTGGTACTGGCTACTCCGACTGCGATTATGGCAGGGATCGGAAACGCAGCTAAAAACGGGATTTTAATTAAAAGCGGTGTAGCGCTAGAGCAGTTAGGCTCAATTAATACGGTTTTATTTGATAAAACAGGTACGCTAACAAAAGGAGCATTGTCCGTTGCCGGGATTGCACACGCGGAGCATAGTGCCCAAGAGGTAATGCGTTGGGCAGCGGCCTTGGAACAGCATTCGGAGCATCCGATTGCTACAGCTATTTTACATCAAGCTAAAAAATGGGAATTAGAACTTCCTACTGTAGAATCCTTTATCATGCATGCTGGCAGTGGAATTGAGGGGGTTGTTGAAGGGAAACGCATCTATGTGGGGAATCCATCCTTTATGAAGGGACTAGGAATAGGTCTTGAACAGGTTCAAGGCTTGCTTACAACGAAAGAAAAGGAAGGAAAGACGAATATTCTTATTGCTTCCGAGCACAAGCTGCTAGGACTCATTTCAGTATCAGATCAGCTTCGACCTGAAGCTAGGGAAACGGTTGAAACATTAGCAAAGGCAGGTGTTGAGGTAGCGGTCGTTACTGGAGATAACAAGGGTGCGGCACAGTTTATGGCGGAGCAACTGGGAATTACACAGGTGTATGCGGAACAAATGCCGGACATGAAATATATGCAGGTAGAGCGCCAACTGAAAGCGGGTCGTAAGGTAGCGATGATTGGTGATGGGATTAATGATGCTCCAGCGCTAACACTAGCTGATGTAGGGATTTCGATGGGTGTACACGGTACCCAAATTGCTGCGCAAGCGTCTGATGTGGTATTAATGTCAAATGATCTGCGCAAAATTGCCGATGTCATGCGGTTGGGTCAAAAGGCAGTACAAGTGATCCGGGAAAATCTAATCATTTCTACAGCTATTAACAGCGCTGCTATTCTGCTTGCTTTATTAGGCGTGTTGGGCCCGGTATTTGGTGCTTTCGTTCACAATATTACTTCGGTATTGGTGGTATTAAACTCTGCCAGACTCATCGGTTTTTTATCTACTCCTAAAAATTCGCGTCCATCTTCTCCGCATCATGGAGCGCATTCATCAGCCGGGTATGCTACTGATACAGGAAAGCTTCAATCTATCAATAAATTTGTCGGATTGTAAAAAGAGCAGATGGAAGCTGTACAAGGGATAATGCTACGGTCAGGTTATCCCTTGCAGTCAACATCTGCTTGCTCAGTATCAATGAACTTTGTTTCCCTCATCCAGCAATTGACTAACAGTAACAAACTTATATCCTTTAGAACGCAAATCAGTAATGAGCTCCTGTAAGGCTTTTAAGGTTTGCTTTTGATTCATCCCGCCATCGTGGAAGAGGATGATATCCCCCCGGGAGGTATGCTTTTTAACACTGTTCACAATAACAGATGAGGTGCGAGCTAAGGACCAGTCTCGCGGATCAACCGACCAATAGATGATATCATAACCCGACAATTGCACAGCATTCATTACATCAGTGGTAATCACACCCCCTGGCGGACGATAGTATTGGGGGAGGACACCTGTAGCCTTGTATATGGATTTTTCAGCTTGTTTAATTTCATCATAGATCTCTTGCTCGGTTAATTTATTTAGATCGTAATGATGATACCCATGGTTTCCGATTTCATGGCCAGCTTTTTTTATCCATTGCATAATGACAGGATATTTATCAGACTGGGAGCCCAAGACAAAGAAGGTGCCAAGAATACCGTTCTTATGCAGCGTTTCTAGAATACGAGGTGTATAAGTTGGATCTGGACCATCATCAAAGGTTAAAGCCACCACCTTTTTTTGCGTTTCAATTCGGTGGATAGGCTCATAGACCATTCGATTGGCAAAAAGACCAACAGAACCTGATGAAGTTACCCCTAACCATGCTAAACCTATGAGGGCAAGGCAGCATGTAAAGCTTCTTGCCAATCGCTTCTTCACGTGAAGCCACTCCTTTCTTCCGTCATTTCCTTCCTTAGGTTGACCGAACAGGGATAAGAACATGCTGGAAGAAAAGCGCAAAGTTTGTCGGATATGGTATCATGGAGGGAAAACGTTAAGGGCGAGAGGAGTGACATGACGTTGGAAAAAAGCGGCTTGCTGCATGGACTAGCACATACCTATCAAGGAAAAGAACAACCTGTCGATTATTATCTTCATTTAAATGAAGAAAAAATAAGCCTGAATGAGTGGATTGGACAACAAATTTCGATTCAATATGATGGACAAAAAAATTGTATTGCTTGTGGACGCAAAACCAATAAAACCTTTAATAGTGGTTACTGTTATCCTTGTTTTACGAAACGACCAGAGAACGATCTTTGTATTGTCAAACCGCATGAATGTCATTTTGACCAAGGAACCTGTAGAGATGAGAGCTTTGGAGAATCACATTGCATGATTCCGCATTATGTATATCTGGCGCTCTCTAGCGATGTCAAAGTGGGACTTACCCGTAAGAACAATGAGTTAAAACGTTGGGTAGATCAAGGAGCCGTTCGGGCTATACCGATCGCAGAGCTCCCAACACGTCGAATGGCAGGAGAGCTTGAGGTACATCTCAGCCAATTCATGCCAGACAAAACAAACTGGCGCAAAATGTTAAAAGGTGAAGTAAAAGAAGCCGATCTAATTCAACTTCGGGAAGAAGCTTATGAGAAATTTCCGGAAGAGTTTAAGCCATTCCAATTGCGTGAAGACGAGTGGATCGATATTACCTATCCAATCTTAGAAACCTTGTCTAAAATTAATTCTTTATCCTTGGACAAGCTCGAATGTGTTTCTGGAAAGCTACTTGGTGTAAAAGGTCAATATTTAATTATGGATATTGGAGTTTTCCAGGTACGAAAACATGCAGGTTATCATGTAACGGTGAAAACTGGATAAACCAAAGCAACAGCAAAAACCATGGTCGAACGGGATCATGGTTTTTTTGCTGTGTAAAGGCGACTTCTACCCAGGCCCGACTTCTAATGTTCCCTGAAATATCACACAGATGTAAGGCGTATCCAATGGATATTGTGAAATGGAGACTCATATACTTTTTGAAAAACGTAAGAGGTGTTTTCAAATGAACAAATTCTATCGTGATACGTGGGTAGAGGTCAATTTGGACGATATACGGACCAATATATTGACCTTTCGACAGCATATACCAAAAAAAACTGAAATCATGGCAGTAGTAAAAGCAGATGCATATGGACATGGCTCCGTAGCAGTCGCAAGAGAAGCCCTAGCGGCAGGTGCTACCGCTCTAGCCGTCGCGTTTCTAGATGAAGGGATTGTCCTTAGGAAGGCAGGCATCAAGTGTCCCATACTGATCTTAGGCTATACACCGATAAGAGCGGTGCAAAAAGCATTTGAATGGAACATCTCATGCACTGTGTTTCAAACGAATTGGATAAAAAAAGCGGAAAAAATCTTAAGCAAGAAACAGGAAAAGAAGAAAGCCAATAACCATGCAGATAATCATGGAGATAACCATGCAGATAAAAATGAAGACAAATCAATAACAAAGAATGCTCAAGATAAGAAGGACATAGCCACACAGGGGTGTAAACGCTTGTCTGTACATATCAACATCGACACAGGTATGGGACGAATTGGTGTAAGGACAAAAAAAGCCCTTCTTTCTGTGGCAAAGGGTGTCTATAACAGTGAAGTGTTTCAATGGGATGGCATTTATACTCATTTTGCCACGGCAGATTCACAGAATGTCACTTATTTGAATCAGCAATTCGAAAGATTCCAAGACTATTTAGAATTTTTAAAGAGAAAAGGGTTTAAACTACCTGCTATTCACTGCTGCAATACTGCAGCAGCGATGACTCATCCTGAATGGGGATTTAATTATATTCGACTAGGAATTGGAATGTATGGATTATATCCATCTGTCTATATAAAGTCATTGCATATACTTCATCTAAAACCTGCTCTGCAAGTAAAAACCCGTGTTTCAAATGTGAAGTTTATGCAAAAGCCGTTTGGCATAAGCTATGGTGTTACCTATATCGCTTCACCAGGGGAACAGATTATTACTCTTCCGATCGGCTATGGAGACGGTTTTTCGCGGTTGCTTTCGAATAAGGGAAGCGTCCTTTTACAAGGAAAGAGATTTAGCGTGGTAGGCAGGATAACGATGGATCAATGCATGGTAAGTGTAAATAAAATCAAGGCAAAAGTAGGAGATGAGGTTGTGATTTACGGTCGATCTGGCAAGGAAGAGATCACACTTGAAGAAGTAGCCGAACTAATGGGTACGATTAATTACGAGGTAGCATGCATGCTTAATTATCGATTACCGCGGGTTTATACCAAACAAAATAAAATCGTTTCCGTACGTAATTTATTAGGATCGATAAATCCTAAGCCAAGAAAACAGAAGAAAAAGTAACGGAGCTGATACATATTGAAAGTGGATGGCTTTTTTGTTCGTGATGATTGGATATTTTCGAAAGGGGGATACTTTTACATCCATTCAGCATGTGCATATTTCGAATATGGGGATGAACACTTCCATAAATCCATCCTAGATGTTGATTTTATGATACGTTAACAGATGTCATCATAACGTCGTCCGCACTCATCTTTTTTGATACCCTTTGATGAAAGATATATTTTATGAAAGATATTTATAACCCTCGACAATCCTCGACTTTCAAAATCCTTTTCATTAAATAAAGTAAAATCAATCCAATAATTTTTATTGTTATTTACATATATATACAATAAAGTTAGAATCAAGTTAAGATTAATAAAGGGATCAATGGGATTATTTATAATTTATGGAAGGGGATTAACATGAGTGTAAGTCTAACTTTCACAACATTGGGGGAACTGATAAAGAGGAAAAGAGTAGAAATAGGCATCAGTTTGTCAGAAGTGTCCAGAATGACAGGGATTAGTAAAGGGGTTTTATCGAAGATTGAAAACGATGAAACAAAGCGTCCAGAATTAAGAACTTTAAAGCCAATTGCGGATGTCTTGGCAATTCCTTATGAAGAAATCATAGAGCGCTATATTGATGTTGAGCACAGAATTGAATTTTTGGATAGCCTATTATCCGAAGCAATAGAAATGAGAAATTTGTTTTTAATAGCTAAATTAGCCAAAAAAATTCTTGAGAATCCCCAAGAAGATACATATACATTATTAGAACGGTTGTATGATCTTGCAGGTAACACAATAAGGAATGAGGTCAAATTAAAGCTATATAACGTTATTATTGAGTACGCTAGATTGCGTGGGGAACCAAAATATATAGTAAAGGTTTGTTACAAAAATATCTTATTGAAAGAAAAAATCTAAAAAAAATGGAGGATAGTTTTTCACTGGGTCAAGAAATTATACATTATAAAAGATTCTTGACTGAAGAAGAAAAAGCCATTTTTTATTTTCGTATGGCGCTACAAGCATTTGCCATTAAGAAATACCATGAAAGCATCGAACTGGCTGAAGCAGGTCTTAATGAAGACAAATCCAGCAATGAATTAAAGGCTAGAGCCTATTTAGCAATGATTAACTCTCTTTTATTATTAGGAAAATATGATGAGGTCGAACATCATTTAGATGTTTTTGAAAATTTTGAATACAGTTTCGTTCCAGATGCCACCAAAATCACACGTGGCATTGTAAAAGCTAAAAAGAAAGAGCATGATGTAGCTATTCCAATGTTAAAAGAATGTTTAGATGAGGTTAGTAAGGAACTTAAAATACATGTGGCGAATGAATTATTTGATGTATATTTTCAAACGAGAGACATGAACTCCATTGCAGAATTGCTGATCCTAGAACAGGAATGTATAATTAGCAATCCTCAAACACCATTTCAGTTCATATCTATGGGAATATTTTATCAATACAAAGGAAATTTTATGATGGAAACTGGAATTCCTGAACAAGGAAAAGAATGCTATCTGCTGAGTTTAAGTTCTTTTGGGAAGGTGAGTGCATATCAAGAAATGTCAATATGCATGAAAGATGTTTTTTCCCATTTTACCAAAAAGTCAATGTCGTTTGATTTGGAATATATAAAACAATTAGATGAGGTGTATAATAATATTACGAACATAAATTGTAATTAAAGGAGGAATGTGGAATGAGAAAGATGCTAACTGTGGCGGTATTATGCTTATCATTAATTGTTGTTGCGGATTCATTACCTTTAAACAAAACAGAAGACACTCTAAATGTCATCGCATTAAAAAGTACTCCGTATGTTGTTGATCCGGGATATTAAATCAATTATTTCTCTTCAATGGCGCTGTTAATCCAGCGTTCTTTTTTATGTTCAAAAATGTAATTGTTGTTGAAATTTTAAGTACGTTCTACATTTTCAGTACCAGGAGGTAATTTATAGTACATATGGTAAAATAATGATCAGAAGGAAGAAAGGAGGTGTGATCTTCAAATTATATAATTTAACAATTAAAAGGAGCGTTCCCGTTAGTTTGCTGACCATCGGAACGCCCCCCACCTTGAGCAACAATAAATGTTACTCAAGTTCATTTTACCACTCACTTACAAAATATGAAAACAGAAAATTTAAAATCAAAAGATGATTTACAGAAGCTTATTGAACTCCTTCGTAAAGAATTAGAGATGTTGTATTACAAAGAAGGCTCATTTGTACACCCAACCGTACTACAAATGAGCCAACAACTAGATAAGTACATCGTTATGTTTGAGAAGATTAGACAATAGTTGGTCGATATGAAGAAGCTGTACGGGAAACTTTACAAAGCCCAGTAGGGGGAATAATTATAAAGCCGTTTTTCAGCTATTCACTAAAGACCTCTAGCTGTATTAATCTGGTCGATTTTCGGATGATGAGGGATAGTTAGATTCATCTATTGGATGTTTACTACCATGTTTATCCCTTTTTCTTAAACTGATTGAATCCATCAAAGGAAATAATCCAATACCTACGATAAGTAAAACAATACCAATCCCAAAGTACAAAAAGTTCATCTTATTCCCTCCCATTTCATATTTGAATAGTAAGGAGCTGAAAAAATGAAGCGATTTTTAGCCTTAACTTCCATTTTAGCATTGTCCATTATTGGCACAAGTCCTGTATATGCTGATGAAACTTATGTTTCAAAATTAAAACCGGACATTGGAGCCACATACACATATTATCAAGATGTAGAAGATGGTTCTCCAGATTATTTGAACGGTTATGAAACTTTCTCTTTTAGACATTATGATACCATAAAAAGAATAAGCAAAGATACGATTGAATTCCAAAGAGCTGATTTTACAAAAGCTAAGGCTTCAGATGATGGTGTCTCTTATGGAATTTATCTGGTTGTTGACAGTGCAGGCGGTGGGGAAAATACCACTACTTATAATGATATTTTTTGTGACGGCTTAACTAGTGGAAACAAAAAATTCGATACAGGTGTCAAGCTAAAAACAACCTCAAGAGCGCTTGCGTATACAGAATCAAGAGTGTTTGCACATGCAAATGGTTGTGGAGCTGGTGACTCATATTTTGTTCGAAATAAATACGTTTATCAGCCTTAATAAAACAGCTAAATAAGGAGAACATTCTATGAAAAAACACTTTGCTGGTGCATTATTAACCTTAGCTTTATTGAGTATAGGCTTCTCTGTCTCAGCCAATGTTGAGAACAAATCAGTACAAGGATACAAAATAAGAAGTGAAGAACCATCTAAGGTAGTCACATTGCGAACTGTTCAAAATGATTTAGGTTTTATTATGCCTAAATATGTACCAGAGAGTCTTACCTTGAAATCTGTAGTACAGAACGATCCCCCTAGAGAAATTACAGCTAGTGAATTGCAAAATAGGCTTAAAACATACGATATTTTTTATTCTGGTTCATGCGAAAAAGGAAAGGTATGTAACTCTCTATATATGATTGTTACAGAAGGAAATATGCATATTGGTGGAGCCGTTAAAGAAACAGAAATTAATGGCTCAAAGGCAGAAATTCAAGAAAATGAAAACGTCATTAACTTGTCATGGAAGTATAAAGGTCTAACATACTGGGTACTAGCTAAAAAATCAGAAACATTAACACGTGAAGAAGTTTTAAAATTCGCTAATTCTATCGTAGAGTAAAGCCTAAACGTCGAGTGGAATTTGTGCTTCAACACAATTGTTAGAGATGTCTAACAATGGGAATGTAGTTTTCTGTGGGGAAATTTACCACCTTTTAATGTTAACTAGATGTGATATGGGTGACTCTTATCAAGAAATTGAGTTCGAAGACTCAGCAAAGATATTACAAAAACTTGAATTAACCATCAATTGTTACTCGCCGTCTTTTGAGAAACGATCTTTTCAAAAAATCACTCAAAATCTACTAAGAATCTACAAAATTTTCTACCAATCCAAGAAGTAAGTGAAGCATCATAAAATTACAGAACCGCCTTTTTATGGGCGGTTTTTTATTAATAGATCATTTATATTTTATTAACTTATAGGAGGCGATAAAGTTGGCTGAGTATTTTTTTCAAGTGTTGTATGCGGGTTTGTTAATTGCTATTGCTTTTGGGATTAAGGAACTGAACAAACAAATTAAAACTGTAATTGAATTACTTAAAAAAAATCAATAGCAAAGAGTAAAAAGTATAGCAAGATTTTGGCGTTACTTACTATTTACATAGAGCCCTGTTAAACATGTCTTATATGCCTTAATGTCCGAACTCAAATTCGGGCGTTTTTGATATGTTTATATAGTACAAAATCATGTTTGTAAGAAGCATCGAAGAATAATTTAAAATAATGTTGATAAATTCTTTCTGTTGACTTGGTTTGTGGTTAAGTAAGCACTGGTCTGATACTTTATATTAAAAGGATAAAAAAAGAGGGTGATACAATGGGCATTGTTTCATTTTTCAATATCGTTAACACAGTAGGTATCCTGTTGATTGTGCTACTATTAGGCTTCATGTTTTTCAGAAAAAAAACCGGCACCCCCAAAAATATATACTTAGAGGTACTGTTTCTTGTTTTCTTAATTGGGTTTGATGTATACATGTTTTTAAATGATCAAACAGCAATTAAACCTTTAGCTGTATCTTTACTAACAATCGCTGCTTGCCTTCAAGTAGCAAAATTAACTAAAAGTTTAAGAAAAAGCAACTAAGCAAAAGGGCTTTATGTGGATCCCGATAATAGTCATTATGTAAAAAAGCGTCCGAACTCAAATTCGGGCGTTTTTGATATGTTTATATAGTACAAAATCATGGTTGTAAGAAGCATCGAAGAATAATTTAAAATAATGTTGATAAATTCTTTCTGTTGGCTTGTTTGTGGTTGAGTAAGAACAGGTCTGGTACTTTATATTAAGAGGATAAAAAATGGTATAATATTCATATTGATTATCTTTTAGAAGGTATTCCTTTTATGAAGAAAAGATTACAAGTTTTCATATCGCCCACTTTATAGTGTATCAACTGAATTTTTTCTTAACATATAGACATAATGGAAACTAGACTACATAAACTAAGTGTTGCAGGCAATGGATAAAAGAAGATTTTCACCTAAAGATGATGAAACAGGATAAACATACACCAATGGGTTACCGATTAAGTGAAATAATGAAAAAACGCAATAAACAACAGACTGTTAGTAATAGGGCAAAATATCCACTAACCGGAATATCCTTCAGTGCAAAATGTGGAGGTATGGCGAGGGAAAAGATATACGTCTCGATACTATAGATGCTCATCTACTCAAAACGATGGTGATAGAAAGTGTACTCAAAATGGAATAAATGCTGAGAAACTTGAAAAACTATATATGATGATTTACTCGAAGAATTTACAAAAATGAAAGAAGGAAAATATGTTATTGACAACGAAATTGAGGTTAGATCGTATAAAGAGAAATTAGAGAAGCTGAATAAGGAAAGAGAACAGCTAAAAAAAGAAGCAGGTTCAGGTTGTAATGAATATGGATTTATTTGATGATGAAGGAAGTACAGAAATATTACTGGGGCTTAAGCAGAAAATCCAAACATTAGATGAACAAATTTCTTAACTAAGAGACAAATCATTGAATTAGAAAACCATGATAAAAATGTCTCTAAGGGTAAAGATGTAATTGAAAGAATGAAGGCTATAGTTTAGAGGTTTTAGGAGCCTTACAAGTATTATTTGAAGATGTAATAGAAGAGGTGAGGATTTTTGACAAACGCACAAAATATTCGTTTGTATAGTTACGCAAAGTGCGGCACATGTCGCAAAGCTAAACAATGGCTGGATACCAATGAGGTTACATATACAGAAATCCCAATTGTTGATACTCCGCCATCGAAAGAGGAATTGCATCAAATCTGGCAAAATAGCGGGTTGGATATTCGCAAATTTTTTAATACTAGCGGCCAATTCTATCGTGAGCTGAACCTGAAGGAGAAGCTGCCAACAATGTCAGAGGATGAAATGCTAGAGCTACTCGCATCCAATGGTAAGCTAATTAAGCGACCTCTTATCACAAATGGGGCAAAGACAACACTCGGTTTTAAAGAACAAACCTTAGAAGAAATGTGGGGTAAATAACCCAATCTTCTAGTCAAAAAGGGAAGAGTCAGATACCGATTTTCATGACAATCGGGTAGCATACATAGAGATTGAGGATCATTGTCAAACAAAAACCACTGTTTAATAAAAATTATTACAAATTAATATTGACTATAATCTATTGATTTTGATATCATAACTCTTGTAAATAACATTTACTATTCCTTAAGGAGGTAATATATATGGCACAACGTATTATTGGTCTTCAAGCTCCTGATTTTTCTATGGAAACAGTATCCGGTGACGGAAAAGAATTCGGTCGTGTTTCTCTTTCTGACTATAAAGGTAAATGGTTGGTATTGTTCTTCTATCCACTAGATTTCACTTTTGTATGTCCAACTGAAATTATCGCTTTGAGCGATGCATATGAAGATTTCAAAGATTTGGATGCAGAGGTACTAGGTGTATCTGTTGACTCTGTACACTCTCACAAAGCTTGGATCAACACTCCACGCGACCAAAATGGTCTTGGTGGTTTGAACTACCCACTTGCTGCTGACTTCAACAAAACAGTTGCTCGTTCTTTCGGTGTGTTGGATGAAGAATCCGGTGCAGCTTACCGTGGTCTATTTATCATCGATCCAGAAGGCGTTGTTAAATACCAAGTAGTAACTGATATGAACGTAGGACGTTCTAACGATGAAACTCTACGTGTTCTTCAAGCTCTACAATCCGGCGGACTTTGCGCAGCTAACTGGCGTCCAGGCCAAGCTCATCTAAAAGGATAATTCCTGATTTAGATTGGGTATCGTGTACACAAACAAAAGGGTCTAACTTTACAGTGTTAGGCCCTTTTCTATATTAAAGGAGGCATGAACCATGCGTTTACGTGAAGAACTTCCAGACTTTCCAGGCATCACAGAATGGGTAAACGGTCAAGTTTCTAAGGCTGATTTGCAGGGCGAAAGAGCAGTTCTTGTACATTTCTGGTCCGTTAGTTGTTATATGTGCAAAGAATCTCTACCACAAATTAACGAGTGGCGTGAAAAATATGCAGATCAGGGCTTAAAAGTTATTGGTATTCATATGCCGCGTTCCGAAGCTGATACAGATATTGCGAAAATTAAAGAAACCATCGCTCAATATGAGCTTACTCATCCAGTAGCGATTGATAACGAAATGACAACAACTGATGCGTTCCAAAACGAATACGTTCCTGCCTACTATCTGTTTGATGAGACAATGGCACTTCGTCATTTCCAAGCAGGCGAAAAGGGCTTAAATATGGTCAAAAAACGTTTGCATCGAATTTTGGGTATTGAAGAGGATTAGGGTCCTTACATGTCCAATTATGTAGAGGGGAAACTCTAAGTAGACCCCCGTTGCTCATACACTTCAGAGAAGAGGAGCAATGTCGGCTTTGCCGTCACCAGAAGTCTTGGATAAACATCCGAGTGTTCTACGAAAAAAGGAGGAAGTTAGATGGAATTTCCAAAAGAGTTACGTTACAGCGAAGAGCATGAATGGGTACGTGTAGAAGGCAACAAGGCTTATATCGGTATTACTTCTTTCGCTCAGTCCGAACTAGGTGACATCGTATTTGTTGAATTGCCAGAAGTAGGCTCTACCATCCAACGTGATGAACCATTCGGTAGTGTAGAATCTGTTAAAACCGTATCTGAACTATATGCTCCAGTTACTGGTAAAGTATTAGAAATTAACGCTGCTCTAGAAGAGGAGCCTGAATTGGTAAACACATCTTCCTATGACAAAGCTTGGATGATCGTGGTTGAGTTGTCTGATTCCAGTGAGTTGGATAAGCTTATGGATGCGGATAAATACGAGGCAATGGTAAAAGAATAATCAATAGCGCTTACTAACGTTATGAACAAAAAGATCGGTTATCAGAAACCGATCTTTTTTTGTTTTCGTAACCTTTTTGCAAACATTACAGAGTGATACTCTTTTATAATGAAGGAAAGGTATGTAGTTTAGTTGGAGGTTTTCTATCATATGATTATGAATTTGAAACAGTGGAGTGCTGGTGTACTGTTGGTAGGCTTATTGGCAGGGTGTACACCTGTTGCTTCCCCGAATGAATTATTGAAGGCTCCCACCTTAAATAAAAATCAAGAAGAAGTAAAAAAGGCAGTACTAGCTAATTTGCCGCAAGGAAGCTCGCTTATGATTCCACGCAATAATTCTGATGAAAATGGAGCCATTATCGAAAAAGACTTAAATGGCGATGGAAGTAATGAAGTTGTAGCTTTTTATAAGCAAGATGAATATAACGTGGGATTTATTGTGATGCAAAAAACTGAGAATAGCTGGCAAAAGGTTGGACAGATCGAGGAGACGGGTCAGGATGTCGATTATGTGGCCTTTGAGGATGTTTCAGGAGATAAGGAAAAAGAGATTTTCGTTAACTGGATGGCAAGTGAGGGTGTAGACAAAGAGTTTGGCGGATACAAGTGGACAGATGGACAAATGATTCAAATTTTAAAAACATCCTGCAAGGAAGCTATCGTAGGGGATTTAGACAAGACAGGGGTATCAAAGGCCTATGTGTTCAAGCTGGATCATGACAAAATGAAAGCTCCTGCGGAAGTGTACCAGTATGACAAAGCGACTTCGAAAATGAAAATGATTCAGCAGTTGGGATTAGATTGGTCGATTAATGGATATGAAAATATTTTATTAGGCAAGGCATCTAAAGAGCAAAATGGGATATTTTTAGATTCGGGTGTCGGTGCCCATTCAGGGCAAACGGCACTTTTGGTCAGTAACAAGGGGAAGCTAACACAGGTAGACCTGTCGAATTACGATAACGTAATGTATAAGCCTTATTCTACTTTTAGTAAGGATATTAATAATGACGGAATTATCGAAATCTCGACATTAGTACAGCCGGTGGGAGCAGAAGATTTGTCCATGGTTGATACGCCTTGGATTACAGAGTGGTACCAATGGAACGGTCAAAAAAGCCTGATCAAAGTAAAAGAATCCTATGATGACGTTAGCAATGGATTTCAAATAAATATACCAAACTACTGGTTCGGACATTATACGATCAGGCTGGTCACTACAAAGGAAGCAGGGGCGATCACCTTTTTATACCTAGATTATCAGGGAAAGCCATCAGCCGAGTTGTTTACCATTGATCCGATTAAAAAAACAGAGTGGGCGAGTAAAGAGAAGGAGTTAAAACAACAAAGAAAAGAGTATAGCGTTATAGATGAAAATGGTGAAAACATCTTTATTGCTCGATTCCCGACTAATATGAGCAGTGTTCCAGCAAAGGAACAACCTGCTTATCGAAAAATGCTATTTAATTTGCAGCAGATCCAAGAGATATTTCGAAAAATATAGGTGAATAGCAGAGCATCTAGGTACAAGGCAGAAAGGAGCAAGGGGAGAGATGAAAGTACTATTGCTAGAAGATGAGGAATCCATCCGAGGATTTGTCCGCATTCAATTTAAACGAAATGGGTTTGAAGTATTAGAGGCACAGACAGGCGAAAAGGCGTTGGAAATTGCTAAGAAGGAGCCAGATATCGCTATAGCTGTATTAGATGTAATGCTTCCGGGCATCAGTGGTCTGGAGGTTTGTCAGGAATTACGGAAGATGTATCCGCAATTGGGGATTATTATGCTTACTGCTAAAGCTCAAGAAGTAAATAAGATCGAAGGATTAAATTTAGGAGCAGACGATTACATTACAAAGCCCTTTAGTGCCGCCGAACTGATTGCCCGAATGAATTCGCTGAAACGACGGGTAGAAACGATACCTTCCACTGTAAAACCAGGTGAATTGATTACTTCTGGCCCATTTACCCTGCGATTGACGGATCGAAAAATGATCAAAAATGGGCAAGAAATAGATTGCACGCCCAAGGAATTTGCAATTATCCACTTATTAATGGAACAAAAGGATCGTGCAGTCAGTCGTGATGACATCCTAAATGAAGTTTGGGGAAAACATTACATTGGGGATTTAAAGGTAGTAGATGTTAACGTTAGACGCATCCGCCAGAAAATCGAGGATGATCCCTCGAAACCGAAATATTTGGAGACAGTCTGGGGATTTGGTTATCAGTGGAAAGAAGGAACGTAAAATATGTATGGAATAAAAAAACGTCTAGTCATGAATTTTACCTTTGTCGTATTAATGGTAATTCTAGTACTAGGAAGCTCGTTTGTTATAGGAGTGCGTAGTTTTTATTATGGTGGTGCAGAACAGGCGCTACTTAGCCGTATAAATGTGTCTACGAACTTTTATAACAAATACATTCAATATTATAATCTGCAAAGTAAAGCAAAATATATTTTCGAGCATACGTCACAGGATGATCTCGCACATGTAGAGGTCATTGATTTAGATGGTAATGTGATTTTAGACTTTAACGGTTTCACTAAACGAAAAAGTGTACTTACACAGGATGTACAGGATGCATTAAAAGGTGACACAGGGATTTGGGTGGGAAAAAGTGAAGATACAGGGGAACATATTCTTGCAGTATCTAAGCCACTCACCTTTTATAATTCAACAGCAGGAGTCCTGCGTTATGTGACCTCTGTTGAAGAGATCGACAAGGTTGTGAACCAGATTACACTGCTTGTGTGGAGCATTGGCGCTGGTCTCGTTCTTTTATCTCTAGTCTTAAATTTGATTTTATCTAAGCGAATTATAAGCCCTATTGTTGAGCTTACGGGTGCGGCTAAGTCAATGGCAAAAGGTGATTTTAGTCAACGGGCTAGGCAGGCAGGAGATGATGAGATTGGAACGTTGGCCGAAACCTTTAACTATATGGCGAGCGAATTAGAGAAGGCTGAGGAGATCAAGAACGACTTTATTTCTTCTGTCTCCCATGAATTGCGAACTCCCTTGACCTCTATTAAAGGCTGGTCTGAGGTGGTTCTGACAGGTGACATGGAAGACAAGGAAGAGACACGCCTAGCCATGCAGATCATTGTGAAGGAAACGGATCGACTCACTGGATTAGTAGAACAATTGCTAGACTTTTCCCGCTTGCAGGCAGGAGGAATGGAGATTCATAAGACAGAGCTAGAGGTGAATCAGCTCTTAATGGATGTCCAGCAGCAGTTTTCTGCTCGTGCCTTCCAAAAGGAGATTAACTTGGTGACAGAAACTCCAGATGAACCCTTGCGTGTATTAGGAGACGAGAATCGCTTAAAGCAAGTGGTCATAAATCTGCTTCATAATTCAATGAAGTTTAGTGAGGAGCACACCACTATCACAATTCGTAGCTATCGAGAAGATCAGGTAATTATTATAGAAGTCATAGATCAGGGAGCCGGAATATCGGAAGAGGAATTGCCTAGAATTACAGATAAATTTTATAAAGGTAAGCATAAGCAATCAGGTAGCGGCATCGGATTATCGCTGTGTTTAGAAATTGTAAAATTACATCAGGGCACACTTCATGTAACGAGCAAGGTTGGCGTAGGTACAACGATTCAGGTCTGTTTACCTATATATGAACAATAAGAAGAGTGAAGATGAATATCAGGATTTCATTGAAAAATCATCAGAAACGGCTATAATCAAATACGGGATTGGTAGAATTATCATTGGTGAAACTGGTAGCATTTTAAACCTAGCATATCGGAAGCTTGTAAGATACAATCAAGGGACAATAACGATTTTGTACTTGTGTGTCTGTTCAGATAAAAACAAATAAGAGTTCGACCACATGTACATGGAAGGGAGAGCTTATGGGTTTTTGCTGTGGAGCAGGGATGATTGGCTCTTTTGGAACACTTCGTCACGTGGAAATTCTGGTGCACAATGTACCAATCATGTATTGTCCGGTTTGTAATCGTACGAGAGTTCATCCGACCGTTGAAGGTGAGTATGAAATTCTTGTTGAATATGCTCAGGGAGATCACGCTGCAGAAGTGGATTTCGCAGAGTTTGTAGATTTGGATAAGCTGTCCGAGCTGTTTGAGAACTGTTCAATGACAGATCAAGGTTCTTATGATGAGAGTCTGAAACGACAAATTGACATCGCCCTTGATTTGCTAGGTATAGCCAAACAAATGAACGATTTGGAATGGCGAGAAGCTTTAACAAACAGATTAACAAATTTAAGCCATCGGTTACGACAACATCACGCCAATGAGCGAAAGACAAAAAAAGCCTTTTAATAGGGGCTAACCAGTGAACAGTTGATGGAGGTCAGCCGTTTAGGAGGATTGTATTCGATGCTTCAACTTCAAGGTGTTCATCATATTGCTCTTAGCTGTCGCAATGTGATGGGCGTAGCTCAATTTTTTCAAGAGATTTTAGAAGTACCGATTTCTCTTGATCAATCGGGAGAAGATGAGCCAGTTTATTTCAACATTGGGCCTTATACACGAATTGGTCTACATCCAACTACCAAAGAGCTAAATATAAATTCCGGTCACGTGGATCACATTGCTTTTGCAGTGGCAACACGTGATGAATTAGACTATCTTGTTGATAAGTTGGAAGCGGAAAATATATGTTACCGTGGGCCGATTGAACGCCCAGGAAGTTATAATCTTTATTTTGAAACGCCAGACGGTCACCACTTGGAGATACGTTTGGACAAGGATGAAGAGGATGAAACGGATGACGCCTAAGAAGGCGTCTTTTTTCTTTGTGTACATTCGATAAACTTCTACAAAAAAAAGGTCTGCCTTCAATTGGAAAAGGCAGACAAGAAAGGAGTTTATAATGAAAAAGGGGGTACTAATGGGTGAGTAGTAGGTAAATACCTATCTACTAATTATTACCTATTATGCATTATTTTTCGGAAAATTTCAATCAATTTTTAATATTTTTTTAAAAAGTTAAATCAGTTTCCGCATATTCAACAAATGATCTTACCAAATTTTTTCGTGATATTTATTCCGTGATAAAGAACGTAGAAATATGACGATAAAAACTGTCTGCGGTAGACAGAGAACGACAAAGGCTCCAATTCCTCGCCAAAGGTTTCGACTCACAAATTTACGAATATGTAGGTAGTGAATGGATCGTGATGTGAGCGGAGGGATGACAATGGCTTCTCAATTAAGAGCAATATTGTTTGAAGTGCAAAAACGCTTGGAACGAAAAAGATACCTACAAAGTTTGATGAAGGATTGGAATCGCCATATTGGTTTTAAATTAGAAGATGGAACACTTGATAGTTGTTTAGTCTTTGCTAATGGAGAAATAATCGTAACGGAGTGGAATAAGGGGTATAAGGCGGAGGTTGTTGTAAAAGGGGATGTCCAACGCTTACAGATGCTTTTGACCGGTGATGAGCTCTCCTATCGCTATGCTAAAGAAAACATTGAGATGAGGGGACACGTCCGAGATCAATTAAAATTAGATTCCCTGCTGCGATTATCTTTGGAGAATGAGGAAAAGTTAGCCTAGTTTTAATATTGCATTTACTCGTAGATATCAATAGTATATAAATTATCCCTGCCACTTTTTAAAAAGGGGCTGTTTGTTTTTGCTGATGAAACGGAAGATAGAATCCATTTACTAGGCTCATACCTAGATTTCAATGAATCGTCTCTAGTTATTCACATCTTTTTCAAAAAAAACGCAAAATCTTGTAGCTTAATTGATCTAATGTGATATACTAATTACAAATAAATCATGATATAGCCCACATTTTTTACGGTTGGGGAAGGAGATACATTTACATGGAAGCCAAAACGGTTAAGCGTCTATCAGAAGTTCTTGCTGGTGCCAATGCTCATTATAATTTGGCTGTACCCAAGTTGATTGAAGAAGCAGTTAAACGTGGCGAAGGAGTTCTGACAGATAAAGGCGCTTTAAACGCGCTAACTGGCAAATTCACAGGGCGCTCTCCGAAAGATAAATTCATAGTCGATGAACCCTCTGTCCATGACAAAATTGATTGGGCCAATAACAAACCCATTCAAATCGAAAAATTTGAGCAATTACATGCGGAAGTTCTAGCTTACCTAGAAAACAAAGAGCTTTATGTTTTTGATGGATTTGCTGGAGCGGATCGTAGCTTTCGTTTACCCATTCGTGTAGTAAGTGAATTTGCGTGGCATAATCTGTTTGCTCATCAATTGTTTATCCGTCCAACAGTGGAAGAATTAAAAGGGCATCAAGCCGATTTTACAGTTATTTATGTTCCGAACTTCAAAGCAAATCCGGAGGTTCATGGAACCAATTCTGATACATTCATTATTATTAGTTTTGAACAGAAGGTAGTTTTAATAGGCGGAACAGAATATGCCGGTGAAATGAAGAAATCCATTTTCAGCGTGATGAATATGCTGTTACCTGAACGCAATGTGTTATCTATGCATTGTTCAGCTAATGTTGGCCGTGACGGAGATGTGGCTTTATTCTTTGGCTTGTCAGGCACAGGGAAAACCACCCTATCTGCTGATTCAGACCGCCGTTTGATTGGCGATGATGAACATGGATGGTCTGATCAAGGAGTCTTTAATATAGAAGGAGGATGCTACGCAAAATGCATTCGTCTTTCTGAACAAGGGGAGCCACAAATCTGGAATGCAATCAATTTTGGTGCCGTGCTAGAAAATGTAGTGGTCGATCATGCTAATGGTATGGCTAATTATGATGATGATCGCTACACAGAAAATACACGTGCGGCTTATCCTGTAGAATCGATTCCAGGAGCCGTCATACCTGGTGTGGGCGGTCATCCAAATGTGATTCTTTTCCTAACAGCAGATTCGTTTGGGGTAATTCCTCCAATCTCTAAATTAAACAAGGAACAGGCAATGTATCATTTCTTATCTGGCTATACGAGTAAAATGGCTGGAACAGAACGAGGTGTAACCCAGCCTCTAAGTGAATTCTCCACATGCTTTGGCTCTCCTTTCTTACCATTGCGTCCTATCGTTTATGCAGAAATGCTAGGGAAAAAGATTGATGAGTCTAATGCGCTTGTATATTTGGTGAATACGGGCTGGACAGGTGGACCTGTGGGAGTTGGAAGCCGGATGAAATTGGCATTTACGCGTGCAATGGTAACGGCTGCTCTACATGGAGAACTAGAAAAGGTAGAATACGCTACTGATCCTGTGTTTGGAGTACAAGTGCCAACTACTTGCCCAGGTGTACCTAGTGAAGTGCTACAACCACGTCAAACGTGGACAGATAAGGATGCCTATGATCAACAGGCAAATGAATTAGCTAAGCTGTTCCAGGCTAACTTTGCTAAAAAGTTCCCGAAAGCAACTGATATTTCACAGGCTGGTCCTGTCGTTAAATAAAGAGAACGTAGTAGAAGACCCGGGTATTTCCCCGGGTTTTTTTGTTTGTTATCTGGCTTTTGTGTCGAGTCCATGACAAATCAAACTCGTAAACTTTGCTAGGTTAGGGAATTCTGCTACACTGTGGGGAGTGGCTAATAGAGAAAATTTCTCAAGTCTGCATCAATGGATACGTACACCTAGATATAAAAGATAAAAGTAAGTAGCAAAAGAGGATGGATTATGTAAAAGGGAAGGGGCAACTGCACATGAGTAACGATAAAAAACAACCTGAATCCACACTTTCTTTAAAAGAGTGGGCTGTAGCGATTAAAGCATTAGGGGAAGGAAAACAAATTATTACTGTCCGTAAAGGCGGTTTATATGAAGAAACAAGAGATTTTAAACTAGAAAACGATACATTTTATTTGTACCCAACCTATGAGCACCAAAAAGCAGAGATGATCAAACCTGAGAATCAAGCTGATCTGGAAGCAACTCTTGTAGGCTGGAGCCTTGATAAACCAACTGTAGATATCGAATACTTTGCTCATATTACAGATGATATAGAAATTTTAGATGAAGCAAAAATTCGTGCATTGAACCCTTACCATATTTGGACGGACGACTTTGCTGATGTTCGTCTGCACTGGAAAAAGAAGAAACCACTGCATATTCTATTTGCCCGAGTTTATAAATTAGACAAGCCAGTGACGATCGAGATTGCTGAAGAATATAAAGGCTGTAAATCTTGGCATAACCTTTTGTCCAGCCTTCCGCAAAATGGTTATACACCAGTACTAAGCGACGAGGAATATGCACGTACCCGCCAAGTCATTATGGATGTACTAACGCAGGAAGAGTAGCATTTCTCTTTGGCTGTAACATGAGGAAAATCCCACTATGCTAGTAGTGGGCTCTTTTCGTCTTATGAGAAAACAGTTATGTAAAAAATGGATCAACAGTTAAAAATAGTACGTTGCAAATAGAAAAAACACCATGTTTATACAAGGGATTTTACCGCTTTATAATAGGCTTATCCTGATTTAAGAAACATTCATGTTTTATAAATATGGCAATAGTTCTTTCCTTGCTTTCTTAGAATTATTATTATAAAATGTATTGAGAATGGATTGAGAATGCACAGGTTTTTCGATAGGATAGTATAGTGCTTGTCTACAACATCGTGAAGACTGTTTGATCATAATATATGGAGGAATGCAAGATGGCTGCTGTACATCTACAGATTAAGAATTTACGCGCAAAGATTGAGGAGAAGGAAATCCTTAAAGGCTTGAACCTAGAGATCAAAGGTGGGGAAATCCACGCGATCATGGGACCAAACGGAACAGGTAAATCTACATTGGCATCTACGCTAATGGGACATCCTAAATATGAAGTAACTGATGGTGAAGTTATCCTAGATGGTGAAGATCTATTGGACATGGCTGTAGACGAACGTGCTCGTGCAGGTCTGTTTCTAGCTATGCAATATCCATCTGAAATCACAGGCGTAACGAATTCCGATTTCTTGCGTTCTGCTATGAATGCTACTCGTGGCGAAGGAAATGAAATTTCCTTAATGAAATTCATCCGTGAGATGGATAGCAAAATGAGTACATTAGAAATGGACGAAGCGTTTGCTCATCGTTACCTAAATGAAGGTTTCTCTGGCGGGGAGAAAAAACGTAATGAAATTCTACAAATGATGTTGCTTCAGCCTAGTCTCTGTATTTTAGATGAGATCGACTCTGGTTTAGATATCGATGCTCTTAAAATCGTAGCAAAAGGTGTTAATGAGATGCGCGCTGAGGATCGCGGTTTCTTAATCATTACTCACTATCAACGTCTACTAGACTATGTGAAGCCTGATTTCGTACATGTTATGATGCAAGGCCGTATCGTAAAATCAGGTGGCCCTGAATTGGCAGAACGTCTAGAAGCAGAAGGTTATGATTGGATTAAAGCTGAGCTCGGTATCGAAGACGAGACCGTTAACGCAGAATAAGAGGCGAAGGAGGTCGAGACTATCATGAGTACAGAAACACAACTTCGCTTTGGTAAAGAAGCGATTAAGCAATTTTCCCAAGCGAATCAAGAACCAACCTGGTTTTTAGAAAAGCGTCTAGCTGCATTCGAACAAGCACAGACGCTATCTCTCCCTGTGTTGGAGAAAACCAAGATTGATAAATGGAACTTCGATCAATTTCACCCGTTCCAACTAGAAGCGCGTGTAGACAACATCGAACAATTGGATGAAGTCGTAAAAGAACAACTGGATGATAAAGACATAACCAGCCTGCTCGTACAGAAAAATGCGTCTGTAGTCTACCATAAGGTGGATGAAGAGTTGAAAAGCCAAGGCGTTATTTTTACTGACCTTGCTACAGCGCTTCGTGAACATGGTGAACTTGTGAAACAATATATCTATTCAATTGTCAAAGAAGACGAGCACCGTGTAGCTGCTTTGCATGCAGCAGTGGCAAATGGCGGGGTATTCCTGTACGTTCCAAAAAACGTAGAAGTGAAAATGCCATTGCAAGCTATTTATGAAGTAGCAGGCGAAGAATCCCTACTAGCACCCCATGTTGTTATCGTAGCAGAAGCTAATGCCCGTGTAACTTATGTAGATTCTTTTGTATCTGCAGAGGGAACCAATATGGTAGCAAATAGCGTTGTAGAAGTACACCTAGGCGCTAACGCACACGTACAAGTAGCGTCTGTTCGTTCCTTCTCTACTGAGGTTCACGATTATGTATACCGACGTGCCTTGATCGGCCAGGATGCTAATATGGAATGGATTTTGGGCGAGATGAACGATGGTAACACAGTAGCGAACAATACCTCCATTTTAGAAGGTAAAGGCGGAAACGCTGATACCAAATCCATCACTGTAGGAACAGCTAAACAACGTCAAAATCTGACGTCGCAAGTGCAGCATATCGGAACGCATACTGAATCCAATATGTTGAGTAAAGCAGTAATGACAGATGAAGCGGTTGCCATCCTAAACGGAATTACCAAGATTGAAAAAGGCGCAGAAAAAGCAAACGGTGTGCAAGCAGAAAACATTTTGATGCTATCTGAAAAAGCTCGTGGTGATGCAAACCCAATCCTTTTAATTGATGAAGACGATGTAAAAGCTGGTCACGCTGCTTCTGTTGGTCGCGTGAGCGAAGAAAGCTTGTACTATCTAATGTCTCGCGGTATTGAACGAAAAGAGGCTGAGCGTCTTGTCATTATTGGATTCTTGGACCCAGTGGTTGCCGAGATTCCGATTGAAGGAGTGAAAAGCAAGCTACGCCAAGCATTGGAAAGGAAGTTAGGACGATGAACGCACATGAAGTCCGTAAATTGTTTCCTATCTTACATCAAGAAGTAAATGGGCATCCATTGGTGTATTTGGATAGCGCCGCTACTTCTCAAAAGCCGATTCAAGTTCTTGAAGCGGTAGATAAATATTATCGCAGCTATAACTCTAACGTTCATCGCGGCGTCCACACGCTTGGTACGTACGCGACGGACGCTTATGAAGGAGCACGTGAAAAGGTACGTGCGTTCATCAATGCCAAAGAAACGGCTGAGGTAATCTTCACGCGCGGGACGACTACCGCATTAAATACCATTGCAATCGGGTATGCTCGCACGTTCCTTACTGAAGGGGACGAGATTGTAACCACGCTAGTTGAGCATCATAGCAATTTTATTCCTTGGCAACAAGCAGCTAAGGCAACTGGAGCAACTTTCAAGTTCATCCCGTTAGCTGAAGATGGAACGATTACCCTTGAGGCAGTGAAAGCAACAATCACACCACAAACCAAAGTGGTCGCAATCCATCACATCTCTAACGTTCTAGGTGATACAACTCCCATCAAGGAAATTGCTAAAATTGCACATGAAAATGGCGCTATTTTGGTTGTGGATGGTGCCCAAAGCGCTCCACATAAAAAAGTCGATGTACAGGATCTGGACTGTGATTTCTATGTCTTTTCCAGTCATAAGATGTGCGGGCCTACAGGAATCGGCGTCTTGTATGGAAAACGCGCACTCTTGGAAAAAATGGAGCCAGTTGAATTTGGTGGCGAAATGATCGATTTTGTATATGAACAGGATTCTACATGGAAGGAGCTCCCTTGGAAATTTGAAGGGGGAACGCCGATTATCGCTGGGGCCATCGGACTTGGGGCGGCGATTGATTTCCTAAATGATCTGGGCATGGATGAAATTGAAGCACATGAAAAGAAACTGATTAGCTATGCAATGGAACGCATGAAAGAATTGGATGGACTTACGATTTACGGTCCTATCGAACATAGAAGCAGTCTAATTACTTTTAACCTGGCGGACGTTCATCCGCATGATTTGGCAACGGTTTTAGATGCAGAAGGTATTGCTGTACGTGCGGGCCATCATTGTGCACAGCCGTTGATGAGATGGTTGAAAGCTACCGCTACTGCTCGTGCCAGCTTCTATCTGTATAACACAGAAGAGGATGTGGATGCCTTAATCGCTGGGTTGAAAAAAGCGAAGGAGTATTTTGGAAATGTCTTCTCTTGATGATCTCTATAGACGTGTCATAATGGATCATTATCAAAAACCACGGAATAAAGGAAAGCTAGAGGATGAAAGTGGATTGGTGATCAATCTAAATAATCCAACCTGTGGAGACAGTATTTCGTTATCGTTGCAAGTAGAGAACGGTGTAGTTATAGACGCAAAATTTCTCGGGGAAGGATGCTCCATTTCTATGTCCTCTGCTTCTATGATGACGGAAGCTGTAAAAGGAAAAACCGAAGAGGAAGCGTTGCGGTTGATTCAAATCTTCTCTGATATGATGCAGGGAAAAGAGCCGGATGACAATATTGATTTAGGCGATATTGAAGCTCTGCAAGGTGTCTGCAAGTTTCCAGCGCGCATTAAATGTGCAACGCTCGCCTGGAAGGCATTGGAGCAAGGTATTAACCAGACGGACGTGAAGTAATATACCCTCCAATTGAATTGTGAGGCAAAAGGAGTGAACGATATGGCGAAGAAAGCCCCTGAAATCCAAGAGTATCAATATGGATTCCACGATAAAGACGTTTCGATTTTCCGTACGAAAAAAGGTTTAACTCGTGAAATCGTAGAAGAGATTTCGAAAATCAAAGAAGAACCAGAATGGATGTTAGAATTCCGTTTAAAAGCGCTAGACATTTTCTATAAAATGCCAATGCCTAAGTGGGGCGGCGACCTTGATGAATTGGATTTCGACAACATCACTTACTATGTAAAACCATCTGAAAAAGCTGGTCGTAGCTGGGATGAGGTACCAGAAGAAATCAAGGCTACCTTTGACAAGCTAGGTATCCCAGAAGCTGAGCAAAAGTTCTTAGCTGGTGTATCTGCACAATATGAGTCTGAGGTTGTTTACCATAACATGCAAGAAGATTTAGAGTCTCTAGGTGTTTTATTTACGGACATGGACTCTGCTGTACGTTTATACCCTGATATCGTGAAGGAGTATTTTGCGACAGTTATTCCGCCAGCAGATAATAAATTCGCGGCGCTTAACTCTGCTGTATGGTCTGGTGGTTCCTTCATTTACGTGCCAAAAGGTGTAAAAGTAGAAACTCCACTTCAAGCATACTTCCGCATTAATTCAGAGAACATGGGTCAATTCGAGCGTACACTAATCATTGCGGACGAGGATAGCTTTGTTCATTACGTAGAAGGCTGTACGGCGCCAATCTACAGCACAGATTCCTTGCATTCTGCTGTAGTTGAAATCATTATTAAAGAACGCGCTCGTTGCCGTTATACAACGATCCAGAACTGGTCTAATAACGTATATAACCTAGTAACCAAACGTGCTGTAGCGTATGCTGATGCAAACATGGAATGGATTGATGGAAACATCGGTTCCAAGCTAACGATGAAATATCCTGCCGTTATCATGAAAGGACCACGTGCTAAAGGTACAGTTCTTTCTATCGCAGTAGCGGGTAAAGGTCAGCATCAGGATGCTGGTGCGAAGATGATCCATCTAGCGCCTGATTGTACTTCCACGATCGTATCTAAGTCTATTTCTCGCGATGGTGGTAAAGTAACATATCGTGGTCTAGCTCAATTTGGTCGTAAAGCAGAGGGTGCTAAATCTAACATCAAGTGTGATACATTGATTTTGGATAAATTGTCCACTTCTGATACGATTCCATACAATGAGATCATGAATGACTACGTAACACTTGAGCATGAAGCGACTGTATCTAAAGTATCTGAAGATCAATTGTTCTATTTGATGAGCCGCGGTTTAAGTGAAGCGGAAGCTACAGAAATGATCGTAATGGGCTTTATTGAGCCATTCACAAAAGAATTGCCAATGGAATATGCCGTTGAAATGAACCGTCTGATTAAGTTCGAGATGGAAGGGTCTATTGGATAATATCCAAAAAAACCTTTATATATTGCGGATTTGAGGGGATTTTATATCGTGCCAACTTGGTGGCGTGCCAAATTCGTGCCAAGTTGAACTCATCTTTTAGTATAGGAGGCGAACTTTTGAAGTTCGTCTTCTTCTATTTTTTCGGTAATATCAAGATAAGTGTCCGCTTTAGGCATACTCATGCAGTCCTGCTGGTTGAATCGGGAGCAAGACTTGAATTTGTATCAAATCGATTGGGACATAAAACCATTAAAACAAAGAGCAATTGCCGAGTAAAGAACAGAAAAAAAGAGGTTTTCAGTGGTTTCAGAAAGAGGAACAGGCAGAGAAGCCCTATGATGGGAAAGTTAAGGTGCGTATAACGGAACAGGAATATAAAGCGGTTATCTCTGCGTGCCATATGAAGAATCAGGGATATATGCGCTTTGTTCGAACAGCACTTGAAGGCATTGATGAGGTGGATGAGTTAATCTAACCACAAACAGAAGAAGACACAAAGGACTGGTTGACACTCGAGTTTGATAAGGATGTAAAAGAACGATTGGATGCAGCAGCGGATAAGGTAAGACTATCGCTGGAGACTTTTGTCCGAAGTTTGATATGGACAAAGGTGAAGAAGACGTTTAAAGCGCAGAAGGAACAAGATGAACGATGGATGGAACAACGGAGGAAAGAAAACTATCGGGCTGTTACGATTAGTTTGGAACCAGACCTGATTCAACAATTTGAATTCAAATTCGGAAGAATCAATAGTATAACCGATATTGAAAACACATTAAAAAATTTATTACAAAAAGAACTCGCCTAGCCCCCCTGTCAAAAATGATGGGGCTTCATTCTGGGTACCGGTGGCGGGAGAAGAATTTTTCTGCGTGATGCTTACATGTATTTTTTTGGATTTATGGAGAGATGTCGGGATTTATACATTCTCTGATTTGCGGTGACAAAAACTCCATAAAGAATAAAAAGTGGCGTGTCAAAACTGTTGTCAGTTCACACGCCATTTTCATTGTCATTTATAGAATATGCACCTCAAAACGGAACGATTTAAGATAAACATTGGGTA
The DNA here is from genome assembly GCF_026891775.1 of Brevibacillus halotolerans. Classification (NCBI taxonomy): domain Bacteria; kingdom Bacillati; phylum Bacillota; class Bacilli; order Caryophanales; family Paenibacillaceae; genus Brevibacillus; species Brevibacillus halotolerans. Next base: position 21,348 of record NZ_JAPTNK010000010.1, on the reverse strand, counting down.
TCTTTTTTATTTTTGACCACAAAACATATATTATGATGTTTCATTTTATCTCTGATTTATTAACACAAAACAGTCTAGGGCATGATATTAAACGACCTTATTATTCATTTTTCTCCATATAATATAATCGAGTAAAAGAACGAAAACGGCTTGTTTTAGGTGAACAAAGCTACATCAATCATCAATAATTTAGTTTCAACAATCAGCACACTAGTCATGAGGAGACGGTCGCACTGCTGATGAAAATATAAGATTGTTGAACCCTTGAAATTGCCTATGGTGTGATTTCAAGGGTTTTGTTTGTTTTGTGGGATTTGGGATTAGGCATGAGCGTTGTTGGTTTTAGCGGTTTGAAGTCGTTTGTGGAAATAGAAATGACTTGAATAGGGGATGCATTTTTGTGTTGATGGTTTAACAATTTGGCGGAAGAGTGAAATAAAAACAGGGATTCCATAATAGTTTCTGTAGGCTTTTTTTAAACTGATAATATGAAATATAAAAATATTTCATATTATCGTTTGACGAAACAAATTCGATGTGATTTAATATGTAATATAGAAATATTTCAAAAAATACTATCTGTAGTTTGGAGGTGATTTATTTGGAGAAAAGAGGATTAAAAGAGTTCGTAACATTCGTCCCAGGTATAAATCCAACAAGGGCGCAAAAACAGTTTGGTACTCAAGTAATAAATTATTATGACCAGTTGTCTTTTGAAGCTGATTTTAATCATGAGGACGTAGTGGTTGAGGATGAGTCAAAATCTTCATCTCAAAATAACCTATCATTAAATGAAGATGATGTTGTTATCAGTAACTCATTACAGCTTGCAACAATGGTCGGTAAAAATAATGTTGGTAAAGTGCTGTCCCTCAACTTCACAAAAATAGAGTTTGATAGCGAACAACTTGATAAGAGGTATTTTCTTTTCTTGTTTAATGCTTACAAAGATGTGAAGCGACAAAAAGAAAGGGAGCTACAGGGGAGCGGCCCTGTTCTAAGAATTCCGCTTCGTGCTCTTGGGGAAATTATCGTTCCTGTTGCTCCGATCGAGGAACAGAAGAAAATAGGCGCTATATACATAGAAACACTGAAGCTACAAAATAAGTTAAACAAATACGGAGACTTGATTGAGCAGTTTACGGGCTCAATAATAGAAGAAACCTTAAAGGGGAAATAATCAAATGAAAAGTCAATCGGAATTAGCATTTGAAAATGAAGTTATCGATTATTTGACCAAAATCGGTGGAGTAAAACAATGGGAGTACAAAAAGGACATCAAAACAACCGAACAACTCTGGGATAACTTTAAAATAATCCTAGAACAAAACAATCGTGCTCGTTTAGATGAACCATTGTCTGTCACTGAATTTAACCAGGTGAAGAAAATCATCACTAGTATTGAATCACCTTACCAGGCTGGGCAATTTTTGTATGGTGTGAACGGTGTTTCCGAAATTGAAGTTGACCTTGACAATGGTAAGCATGTGTTTTTGACAGTATTCGACCAAGCCCAAGTTGGCGGTGGAAACACTGTTTATCAAGTAGTAAATCAAATTAAACGGCCAAAAGTAATGGATGGTAAGCCGAATCGCAGGTTTGACGTGACGTTGCTTATTAATGGTTTGCCAATTATTCAAATCGAATTAAAGAAAGCACTTCACAGCACTACAGAATCCTTAAACCAGATGGAACAGTATATTGCTGAAAAACAATACAGCGGTATCTTTTCAACCTTACAGATTTTAATCGCGATGACGCAGTTTGATATTCGTTACATGGCAAATACCCCACTCAAAAGCTTTAACCGAGCTTTTGCTTTCAACTGGCAAAACGAAGATGATGCTCGCCCTATTCGTTCATGGAAGACGTTTGCGGATAAAGTGTTGTCCATTCCAATGGCTCATGATTTGGCAACACGCTACATGGTACTTGATGGTACTAAAAACAAAGAAAGTATCAAGGTTATGCGTCCTTATCAAGTCTATGCCACAAAGCGTGTGCTTGATAAAGTTAGAAAGTTTGACTTCAAATATGATGATGGTAAATTGGGATACATTTGGCACACGACAGGCTCAGGTAAAACAATCACAAGTTTTAAGACAGCGTGGCTTACAAGCCGTCTATCTAATGTAGATAAAGTTGTCTTCTTGATTGACCGAATCGCGCTTACCAACCAAACAGCTGATGCCTATAAAGCCTATGATCCTGTTGCGGGTTTTGAAGGGAAAACTGGTGTGGTGGGTGACACAGCCAATATCTCAGACCTTCATCGCAAACTAACGAAGAAAAGCGATAAGAACATTATTGTGACAAGTATCCAAAAGATGTCGCGTTATGTAGCGCGGGACAGCTTCAAGCCACTTAATGAAAATATTCTTTTTATAGTTGATGAAGCCCACCGTTCAACTGGTGACGGTACTGAAAATGAAGGTATGCTCGAAACAATCCGAAAAGCTATTCCTAATTCTGCTTGGGTTGGTTATACCGGTACACCAAAATTCCCTGAAACGCGAGAAATCTTTGGTGAACTACTACATGCATATACCATTAAAGAAGCTATTGCGGATAAAAACGTCTTAGGGTTTAACGTTGAATTCAAGGAAACGATCGAGGCTCCCGAAGATCCCACCGAAGATGATATCGATGATAATGTTCGTGGTAGTGTTTACGACTATAGCCCAGAACATGTGAACTTAGTAGTAAAGGACATATTCGATAACTGGAAGAAACGTTCAAATGATCATAAGTATAATGCCTTGTTTACAGTCCACGTTGGTGGTAATAAAGCAAGTACACCAAGAGCGATGGAATACTTCGATAAGTTTGCGGAAGAGAATGCGAATCGTACAGCAGATAAACGACTAAAAGTTGCGGTGAGTTTCTCGGCAGATACATCCAATAGTATTCATCAACTGAAAACGAACGAAAACTTGCACAGAGCCATCAAAGCCTATAACGCAATATTTGGCACAGCTTTTGATATGACGACAGTTAAATCCTACACAGAAGACTTAGCACGGCGGCTTAACAAGACAGCTGATGATGGTAACTATTTAGATTTGGTAATCGTTGTGGATCAACTTTTGACCGGTTTTGATGCTCCTGAGATGAATACGCTCTATATTGACCGAACACTTAAGGGGGGGAACTTGATTCAGGCATACTCACGTACAAATCGAATGCATAACCTTGTCGATAAGCCTTGGGGAAATGTCGTGAACTATCGTTGGCCGGAGCAAAACGAGTATGAAATGAATAAGGCTTTTGCTATCTATTCAAATCGTGCATCTGCCGACGAACAGCTTTCACTTGAAGAATTGAAGAAAGGCAACGAAGAGTCTGGTATCACTTCCAAACCATTTAGCAAGGTTCAAGCTGAGATCCAAGAAGTCATCAAGAAGCTTTCAACGCTCACAGACGATTTTATACAATTACCACCAAGTGAAAAAGCACAGGATGAAGTCTTTGAGAATCTGAAAGAGTATAATCGCTTGTTGAGTCAGTTGAAACAATATACCGAAGACGATGACAAAAATCCTATTTCCGCCTATGATAATCCTGAAGAGTTCTATGAACGTCTAGGTATTACTGAAGAGCAGGAAGTCATTTTAACAACTGTAATCGCCGGTGAGTTGAAAGAACGACGTGCGAAGCGAGAAGACATTGATATTTCGCAAGTCAATCTCTCTATGGTTCATATTCACGATGTTACCATCAACTATGATTATTTGATTGATTTGATTGCCCGGATGGCTGACGAAGTTCACGCTAACGATATGTCGAAAGCGGAAAGCACACGTGATGAAATCCATCTTGAAATTGCCAAGTCTGACAATGAAAAAGAAAAATCTAAGATGCGCAACTTTGTATCTAAGATTTTCTCTAAAGGATTTGAATTTGATAGTTATCCAGCACCTCGAAGTGTTGAAAAAATGAACCAAGCAATGGATAAAGCACAAAAGGATACAAATATCCAACTTGTAACGAACTTCATCCGTACTTGGGGACTTGATAACAGCATAAAACCTAAGGAACTTGAAAAGTTGATAAAAAAACACCGATTAGGTCAAGAGGATATGGATAAACAAGGTGAGTTAACCGCAATCATGAATGACGCAAGGGCTGATTATAAAGAAATTGCAGTTGAAAAGATTGCAGCATTAACATGGGTACGATATCGCATTGAATTCCGTAAGGCATTTTACGAAATGGCTGACGAAATTAAAAAGGGAGAATAGTCAGGTGATAAAATTAAGCAGACTAAAAAAAGGAGATCGGAAATGAGCGATAAAATAACAAAGTCACCTCAAATTAGATTCACAGGATTTACAGATGCTTGGGAACTGCGTAGGTTGGGGGACATTACTGAAAGAGTTACCAGAAAGAATAAAGATTTAGAATCAACATTGCCATTAACTATTTCGGCTCAATATGGGTTAGTAGACCAAGAAACATTTTTCAAAAAAGTCGTAGCAAGTAAAGATGTTAGTGGATATTATTTATTGATGAAAGGTGAGTTTGCATACAATAAAAGCTATTCTAAAGATTACCCATGGGGTGCAGTAAAACGTTTGGATTTATATGATAATGGTGTTTTATCAACACTTTATATTACATTTAAACCTATGAAGGTTGATTCTGATTTTTTAGTTTGTTATTACGATACGAATAATTGGCATAAAGAAGTTGCAATGAGAGCTGCTGAAGGCGCACGCAACCATGGTTTATTAAATATTACTGCAGCTGATTTTTTTGATACTGAACTTTTTTTACCAAAAACCAACAGCGAACAACAAAAGATAGGTTCATTTTTCAAACAACTTGGCGAAACGATCATCCTTCAACAGCGTAAGTTGGAACTGCTGAAGGATACGAAAAAGAGTCTACTTCAAAAAATGTTTCCGAAGGATGGAGCCAATGTTCCTGAAATTCGCTTTGCAGGATTTACTGATGCTTGGGAAGAACGTAAGCTGGATACAATCCTAAAAGAAAGAAATGTGAAGCAAAAAATATCTAAAGAGGCACCTCTCTTAGCTTTTGCATCTGGACAAGGAGTTATTGACAGAAGCGAGAGGAAAACCAATAATAGAGATTTTTTAACAAAAGATGCATCTAAAAAAACTTACTTATTAACAAAGTACGATGATATTGTATATAATCCTTCAAACTTAAAGTATGGTGCAATTGATAGAAATAAACATGGTCAAGGAGTAATATCTCCAATTTACATTACATTTGAAACAGATGAAATTCCATCCTTCATTGAATTAATAGTTAAAAGTGAAAACTTTAAACAACGGGCTTTACAATATGAAGAAGGAACTGTTACAAAACGTCAATCTGTTAAACCAGAAAATCTTTTATCTTTAAATGTTTTATTACCTATTTCTAAGGATGAGCAATTAAAAATTGGTAAATTCTTCGAACAACTAGACAATACTATCGATCTTTGTCATCGTGAGTTAAACTCACTTGAAAAATTAAAGAAATCACTGCTTCAACAAATGTTTGTATAAGAAAAGGAGATTACACAAATGAGTAATGCAACAGATATTACATCAAAGCTATGGGAAATGGCTAACAAACTGCGTGGGACAATGGATGCAAGTGAGTACAAGAACTATATTTTGCCATTTATGTTCTATCGCTACTTATCAGAAAATCAAGATGAATACTTGAAAGTCAATGATCTGGAAGAGTTCTACGAAGTGACAGACGACACTGAAAAAGAAGATTACCTTGAAGAAATCAGTAAAGGTATCGGATATGCGATTGACCCAGCCTACACCTGGGACAAAATCGTATCAAAAATTGAATATCACAAAATCAAAGCTAGTGACTTCCAAGACATGTTTGACTCATTCAATACAAATGCCAAACGTAACGCGATCGCAGAAGCTGACTTTGCTAACGTATTCTCAGATGTTAATCTTGGGGACACACGTCTTGGCTCAAGTACAAACGAACGTGCAAGGGCTTTGAATGATATCGTGTTGATGATTAACGAGTTTACTTTTAAAGACGATTCGGGACATGACATTTTGGGTGACGTTTACGAGTATTTGATTGGGCAATTTGCTGCAAATGCTGGTAAGAAAGGTGGAGAATTCTATACACCTCATGAAGTTAGTCAAGTTTTGGCGAAAATTGTCACGATTGATGCAGCTGGTACTGGCGATCAATTCCGTGTTTATGACCCTACAATGGGATCAGGTTCACTTCTTTTAACAGTTCAAAATGAATTGCCAAATGGTGATGAAGAGGGAAGCGTTGAGTTTTACGGTCAAGAGTTAAATACGACGACTTATAACTTGGCTCGCATGAACCTGATGATGCATGGGGTAAATTATCGCAATATGGAGTTGAAACGCGCAGACACACTTGATGCGGACTGGCCATTTGCTGAAAAAGACGGCACACAAATTCCATTGAAGTTCGACGCGGTCGTAGCTAACCCTCCGTATTCTCAGAAATGGGATACGAAAGACGTTGATCGGGAAAAAGATCCACGTTTCAAGGGTTATGGTGTAGCGCCAGCTTCTAAGGCAGATTACGCCTTTGTTCTGCATGGACTTTATCATTTAGATAAAACTGGAACAATGGCTATCGTATTGCCGCATGGGGTGCTCTTCCGTGGTGCGTCTGAAGCTAGAATCCGTAAAAATATCATCGACAACAATCTGTTAGATACTGTTATTGGATTGCCAGCTAACTTGTTCTATGGCGCAAGCATCCCAACATGTGTGCTGGTGTTTAAAGGTCGTGAAGCTCGCAAGAATAAAGATATTTTATTTATCGATGCTTCAAATGAGTTTGAAAAGGGCAAGAACCAAAACAAACTCTCTGCTGAGAACATCAACAAAATTATCGAAACTTACCGTAACCGTGAAGACGTTGAGAAATATGCTCATGTGGCATCTTTGGATGAAATCAAAGAAAATGATTACAATTTGAACATTCCACGTTATGTCGACACGTTTGAAGAAGAAGAAGTTATTCCACTTTCACAAGTGGCTCAAGAGTTGACAGAAGTAAAAGCAGATATTACGAATTCATATGACAAATTGTTTGAGCTTTTGAACGAGTTGAACGGGACAACCGATGAAGCCAAAGAGGAACTGAGTAAATTTATCAGTCTCTTAGGTAAATAATAGTGTTAGAAAAGAGCTAAGGATTTAAACCTTGGCTCTTTTTGGCTTTTAATAAATTTCTTTATTTCCTTTTTCTTCATATTATATATATATATATATATATATATAAAAGAGCGTAATAAATACGCTCTTGCAGCGTGTAGACAAAATACCGAAAGGTATGAAGGTCTGCACGCTTTTTTGTTGAATGTATGAATATAGTGGAAAGGAGTGAGTTTCTTGTTAAAAAGACAAGATGCAGAAGTCCGTTACCAACTGTCTGTTGTTTCATTAGATGAGCTTGTCCCTTCTAATCATTTAGTTCGTAAAATTGAGAAAGCAATTGATTTTACTTTTATATACGACCTTGTAAAAGACAAATACTCGCAAGATAATGGGAGACCGAGTGTCGACCCTGTTGTATTAATCAAGATCGTATTTATTCAATATTTATTTGGAATAAAATCTATGCGTCAGACAATCAAAGAACTGGAAACGAATGTAGCTTATCGGTGGTTTATCGGTTATGACTTCACTCAACCAATTCCTCATTTCTCTACCTTCGGTAAAAATTATGCTCGTCGTTTTCAAGATACAGACCTCTTTGAAACCATTTTCGCACATATTCTTGGACAAGCTCTTAAGCATCGATTTGTTGATCCTTCTGTTATGTTTATTGATTCTACTCATGTAAAGGCTAATGCTAATAAGAAGAAATACATAAAGACTATAGTTGAACAAGAGCCTAAAAAATATCTATCTTACTTAACAGACGAATTAAATCAGGATAGGATCGATCACGGAAAGAAGCCCTTGCCAAAAGAGTCTGAGTATATAAAAAAGAAAGTGAAGTTGAGCACTACTGACCCTGATAGTGGTTGGTTTATTAAGGATGAAAAAGAAAGATTATTTGCATATTCTTTCCATGCCGCAAGCGATAAGAACGGATTCATCTTAAGTGCAAAAGTAACAGCTGCTAATGTTCACGACAGCCAAATGTTCCAAGATGTTTTAAGTCAAGCTATTCATCAAGTAGGAAAACCATATGCAGTAGCAGTAGATGCAGGCTATAAAACTCCTTATATTGCTAAAACCCTCATTACGTCTGGTATACGTCCTGTAATGCCGTATACGCGACCACGTACAAAGGATGGATTCTTTAAGAGATATGAATATACTTATGATGAATATTATGATTGCTATATTTGTCCTGCAAATGAAATATTATCTTATGAGACAACAACCCGTGAGGGGTATCGAATGTACAGATCGAATCCATCAATCTGCAAAGATTGTTCCTTTCGGAACCAATGTACAAATAGCAAGGATTCAGTGAAAAAAATCAGTCGTCATATATGGACGGAATACATAGAAGAAGCTGATCATCTTAGACATACGCCAAAAAATAAAGAAATCTATTCAAGAAGAAAAGAAACGATTGAACGAGTATTTGCAGATTTAAAGGAAAAGCATGGCTTGAGATGGACCACTTTACGAGGGATTAAAAAAGTGACTATGCAGGTGATGCTTGTTTTTGCTTCTATGAATTTAAAAAAGCTCGCTACTTGGCTCTGGAATCCTGAAAAAGAGAAGCGCAAGCTTCTTCAATCACTGACTTTTTACCAACAAAAAATAAAACAAACTCTCCTTATATCAGTAGCATAAGAAGAGTTTGTCCACAGTCTGAAAGAGCGTAATAAATACGCTCTTGATTAATATTATTTTATGCGGCTTCAGCACATGCCAAATTCGTATGCCAAAACTGTGCCAAGTCCGTGCCAACTTGAAATTATAATCCATTTTAAAACATTTGAAGAAATGGCTTTATATCAAAGGTTTGACCGGTTTTATTGTTAATCAGTTCGTGCCATTTCGAGCAACATTAATCAAGTTCGAACTTCAAAGCTTTCAATATGACTATAACTAATGAAGTCTTTTCTAGAATTGAAAGGTCCGATGTTGTCTTTCTTATTAACGATGTATGCTTCTCTACCGTTTCCTTTTGCTCTACCTTCGTACCATTCAATAAAATCTACAACTTCTTTAGAGGACATGTCATATTCTTTGACTTCTCCACTAACCATATGGATCATTATTAAAGCTCTATCTCCTGTTGACTCTGGCTTAGTCTCTGGTTTAGTTTCTGGTTTAGTCTCTGGATCAGGTGTAGAGGAAATCCTTTGCATCATTTCCATTTCACCTAGCGCTAAATAATTTGGCTTTGGAACACGAGTTGCTGTTATATTAAGTCTATATTTTTTATAAGGAATATTATTATTAAAAGAAAATTCTTTTTTTATTTCAGGATCCCAATCCAGAATTTCACTTTGTTTATCCAAAATTATTCAATTAACGCCATCCCACCCTTCAAAAGTCCAATCTTTAGGATTTGAAAATGAATTACGCTCAAATGGGTCAACTAATAAAGTGTATTTATTCACAACTGTTTTTGCAGGAAACTCATAAGCTATCCAACCGTAATTTAGATTATAATCACCAATCCATCCCAGAGAATCATTAGCATGATCAAATACTTGATAAGGTTGAACCTTATCTTTAGCATCGCGATAAATACTACTAGCGCTAGCAATTCCTTCTGGTTCTGTATTACTAGTCATTAAAGGGATTGAATTATCAGAATACTGTTCCTCAGCAAAGGCAAAACTCTGTCCTGATAAAACAATAACAAAAGCAAAAAATGTTAATATTAGATTTTTAAGTTTAGATAAGAACATTTTTTCCTCCATAAATTAGTTCTATGTCGGCCGACACATTTGCATTATACGAGATTAAATTTCATAAAACAAAACATAAATTGAAAAATATGTAATTAATTATGGTGCATTTTGTATATTTTTTAAAAAATATTTTCTTTTTTAATTTAGATAGTCAAAAATTGTTCGTTGCAAATTCTCCTCATCATTTAATAAAATGAGAACGTGTATTCGTATTTAGGAGATGTTTTGATGGCTAGCAAAATTCTTGATCCACTTGTAACGAAATTCATCTTGCCAGAACATGCAGAAATGTTACGTCAATATCACGAGGACAAGAAACTGATCGAGAAGCCGATCATTGAAGAGGATGAGCTGTCCGAGTTTTGCTACAGGATATCTGACTCACGTCAGTATGACTATGCCCTTACGATTAGCTGGTGGAAAGAGACAAAAGGGGGTAGAGGAGTAATTGAATCCGCCTGGGGATGGGTAGATAGGTTTGATTCCCAATTTAAACAGATCAAGCTAAAGAATGATGAGGATTTTTGGTGGATACCTGTAGAAGATGTGGTTAGTGTAGAAGCCTAAGTAGTGAACCTGTGAGGCAGGGATACAGATGACCTCGCCATCATCTTATTGGCGAGGTCTTTTTTTTTCGTCAAAACCCTCTTACTCGTCAAAGGATTCGACATGGCCTATGCGGAATAACGGAGTAGCGAAGGGATGCTTCTTATTATTATTATTATTATTTTTTTATGTTTTGTCGAGAAGAAATAGATAAAATATCGAAGATAGTGACTATAGAAAACAAAATCAGCCATTCCCAAATGATTGTTAACGAAATGTTTTGTGTACCAATCCAATAAGGGACAGTGGCTAGAATGACAGACGTTATAACTGTCCATATAAGTCGCTTTTTTACGTATTCTTGAAATTTATTCATTCCTATGGGCTCCTTTCGTTTTTCGGCTATACTACCATAATTACGATAAAAAAGTGCATTTCATTATGCAATGAAGTGCACTTTTTTATTTACCTTCTATTCTTAATCGCAAGCGGAATACCAACGTGTTGGAACATATAGATAGCAATCTAGATAAATTCCACAACCTTCATCTTGTTCTAAAAATGACCATAAAGTAAGGGCAGCCGCTGCGGTAGTAAAAGCTGAAAACCAGCTAGGTGCTCTCTTTCCATGTTTCTCCATGAGATATTGAACAGTTCCTATGAAGGTACCAACAGTTACTGAAGTTTTTAGTCCTATTTTATCTTTTAAATCCTCCACAAAGTCATGGGACCAATAAATTTGGAGTCCCCACCAAGTGAAGTCATAATCCCAGTATTCATCATGATCAATAGCCGACATCTTTGATTCATTTTCTTTATCTATTAATGTACCCTTTGAGGAAACTACTAGTTCGTTCTTAATTTCGCTAATTTGGGCATTGCTTTTATTGATTATCTCTAATGCTTTGTTATAGGTATCTTTATCTAAACCTTTCTTTGCTTTCTCTGAAAGAGAGAATTGTTTAGTTTTTTCATCAAGATTAACATATGGTGATACCTTGTCGATGAATTCTTTTGTTATTGTTTGTTTTTCAGACCGTTCTTGGGATTGTACGTTACTATTAGAATGGTTTGAATTGTATGCAAAAGCAGGTGTTACAGAGGAAAACATAGCTAAGCTACAAAGGACAATAAAAGATCGACGTAACTTTTTCATAGAGAACCCCCTAAATTTTATTGAAACCAATAACCTTATTATAACAAACAAGCTAAAATTTTACAAATTATTTGTTCTCAACTCTAGTTGTGTCATAATTGGGAAAAAACAGGCGTTTATTGGAGCTTTTTCAGCAAAACCTCTGTTTTCTCGCTAAAGGATTCGACAAGCCCTAAAGTGAAGTGAGCTATGGGGTGATGAAATGCAGAGTAGATTAAAAGAGATATTGGAAGAACGAGGAGTCAAACAAAAGTGGTTACAGGAACGTGTAGGCATGAGTCAGAGTGCTATTAACCGAATAATAAATGGAAAATCAGTCCCTATACTTAAAGATGCTATACGCATTGCAAGGGTACTACAGTTGCACGTTGAAGACATTTGGGTTTTAGAGGAATAATTTTATATCGTGTAAAAGCAATTTTTACCCAATAAACGCATACACTGTACCATCAAGATTAAGGAGCTGGTGCAGATGTGGATTGTCCATCAACGGATGGCAGAGCTTTGGTTCATCAATAAGACAAGGGAGCTTACCGACTCGGAAATGACAGAAATGAGTCATTGTCTGAGTGCAAACGCTCAAAGAGCTTGGGAGATTGCAAAACTCAAAAACTTATCCTTAATCGCCAGTATGACGAACGATATGGACTGGCAGCATGAGCTATGTTCAAGGATAGAGAAGATAGAGGGCTGAAATGAAAAACCCTCTACCATTTTAAAATGACGTGATACCACTCTTGATACCGTTTTTTGTTTAAATAATGATTTTCGTGTTAAAAAGGCGTTGCGCCAAACGGTATAAAAGTGCATTTTATGCGTTCTTGGTTTTAGTTTCGCGAAAGAATGATCGAAATGGAAGGGTCTATTGGTTAACCTTGTTGTATCAAGGGTTTTCGACTTCTGAAAAGGGGCTTGCCCCCTTTTTTAAAATTGAACATACCGCTCGTACAGACTCAAAGCGTCATCCTCGATCTTCTTGGTGACGTGAAGATATGTATCAGCGGTTACTTTAACACTTGCGTGTCCGAGTCTCTCGGACACGTATTTTATATTTGCGCCCGATTCCAAAAGATGAACAGCATGGTGTGGCCTAAGGCGAGAGGACAGGAGCCCCCGCACACGCTTACATACTTCTTTGAAATACTCCCGTACCATGTTTATACGTAACCATCTGCCGTCTTGTTGATGGAAAACAATATTCTCTTTTGTAGCCGTGTATAAATTGGTCTATGCCATAAGTGATGACCATAATATGACATTGATAGATGTAATTTGAGTTGAAAGAATATTTGGATAAAATTATCCTTAATGGTATAATAAGCAGATGATGTTGTAGTGTAAGAAGGAGGGTAGGGTTTGAAAAAAATATTTTTGTCTGTTATAACCTTAGTGATTGCATTTTTAGTTATTTATAATTTTGAGTGGCTTATTGGCGGTTACTCATACAAGAAAGAAGAAATGAAAAGTCAAATAGAAGCCTACCTTATAAATGAAAAAAAGTACAAAAGAAGTGATATTACAGAAATTAGGGTTGATTATCTAAGGAAGTTCGATGCGTATTTTGCTAGAGTCATTTTTAGTGACGAGAAAGACAAAACATATGGCTATAGCATAATTGATGGAGAGGTCATACAAACAGGTATTGGAGCTTCTAAGTATAAAAAAGATGATTTAAGTGATGAAACAAAACATAAGGAACCATAAAAAAGTTACCTGTCAAATGGCAGGTAACTTTTTGTACTCTTTTTTAGAAATTGCCTTGGGTAAGTACAGTGGTCACGTCTGAACTGTCTTCCAGATCGTAAGGAGCAGCGATTTCTAGTTTTCTGTATCTACAACAATCGCAGCGTGACCAGTAAGTCCTTTAGAACTGGTATTGTTTGTTATAAGAATATCCCCTGGTTTAATCTCAACTCTTGAATTCGGATAAGTTGCTTCGACTGGAACATCCTCTGGCTTATTGATTTTCTGTCTTTCTATTTCAGAAGCTGACACACCTAAAGCCCCAGTAAATATTAGTGAGACTGACATCAACGACATAAGTAATCTTTTTTTAAACATATTTAAGCCTCCGAATTATTTGTTATTCCTTCTCCTAGCTTATAAACAAAATCTTGATAAGAGTCATTCAATATCTTCTATCTGTCTTCAATGAATAGCTGAATCACGGCTTTATTTGTTATACAAGGTTTTCTGTACAGCTTATTCACATGAAAGACAACTACTTTTTCGAAAAAAATGTTTTTTTTCATTTAAACGCAAAGGCGTGGTAAACATTGATTAAAAATTTTGAAGAGCATACAATGGCTACAATCGGTCAGTGCCATACAACTAGACGAAAGAAGTATGGAAAGGACAAGCATAAAAAGAGAGGATTGTTAGCGATGGAAGATATTTTAGACCAGGTAGCAAGACTAGGAAAACAATTGCATCAAAAAGATATAACCTTTGCCCTAGGTGGCAGTACTCTATTATACAGCTTAGGATTAGAAACTACCTTTCGCGATATAGATATCACCACAGATGCATCAGTAGACAAGCTAAGCGAAGCATTAACGGAATATCCTGTGACAGTAGAGATTTCGGGTGATGGTATATACAACACTCAATATCGCTTATCGGTGGAGCTACATGGAAAAGAGATTGATTTTATGGGGAATTTTTCTGTGAAAACAAAAACGGGTGTATGTCATCTTCCCTGCCTGCCAGCTTACGAATGGAGAGGCATCCCGGTCTGCGCTCCTGAGGTATGGGCTGTAGCTTATCACCTAATAGACCGTAGTCAAAAAGCAGATAGAATATATGGATATCTTGAAAAGAACGGTACCAATCTAGATGTTTGTAAACGATTACTGCAAGAACCGTTGCCTGAGGAGGTTAAAATAAGATTATTGTCTCTTATCCAATTATATTCATAGTCTTAACAAGGATTGGAGAAATAAGCATATTTCTTGTCTAGTCGATAGGAATATCCTGTCCTTTTTTTGCAGATATTACTTTTATATACAGATGATACTCCCGACTTCCCTGCTAGCAAAAAAATTAGAAGACGTATAGGAATAGGGGGGACAAGGTAATGTCTACATTCATGAAGAAAGAGATTTCTCTCCTACATTTTATTTTAACCATTACTAGCATTGAAATTGGAACAAGCATTTTGACACTTCCTGCAGAGCTTGCACAGGCATCTGGAACGGATGGCTGGATTTCCATTTTGATTGGGTATGTTCTGTCCACCATAGTTAGCCTATGCATTATAAAGGTCATGTCAAAGCATCCAGGAAAGACAATGCTACAAATCCTCCATCTTTATTTCTCCTCTATAATAGGAAATGTAATGATGGTTATCTGGATTGTATATGGCTTTATTAGTGCATTCTCTATTTTTGTTTCGAGCGTCTACATTATTAATGAATGGATACTGCCAAATACACCTAATTATTTTATTAGTGTTCTATTTATTGTTCCCATTTACATGGCAATACGCGGTGGCATTCGAGTGCTTAGCGGATTTCAGGTTGTTGTGTTTTTTTCAACTTTATGGTTATTACTAGTCCTCCTTTTCCCTTTAGATCAAAGTCATTTCGTGTTTCTGCTGCCAATTCTAAAGGAGGGGTGGGAGCCTGTTATTCAAGGTGTACGGATCGCCGTGTTTCCCTTCCTAGGCTTTGAATTGGCCTATCTTTTTTATCCATACATAAAGAATAAAGAGCATGCCGCAAAGGGCATTATTATTGCCAATGGAATCACTTTGCTGATCTATTTGGAAATCACTATTATATGTTATATGGTTTTTAGTCCTGATGAGATTACAAAGTATATCTGGCCTACCCTAACATTGGTCAAGCCGATACATTTCGCATTTTTGGAGCGCTTTGAAATTGTCTACGTCTCTTTTTACATCCTCATTTTTTTATCATCCGTTATCCCATATCTATTTTTTGTTACAGAAGGTATCTCTGAGCTTACGAAAAGAAGAGAGCGGTCACAGCTATATATCATTTTAGGGATTTTTATAGTGAGCTATCTGTTTTATCATCCGTACTTTACTAACATAAACTTGTTAAATATCCTTTTAGCTCCTTTTTCTTATATCGTAGCTTTTGCTTTTCCTGTGTTCTTTTGGCTATATGTGATGCTTGTACCAAAAAGAAAAGGCACTTGATTCATTGCCTACACTACATCGACAATAAAGCTAAAAACTCTTGCCTATGACGCTACGTCACCCTGTAAGATGGGAAAAAGCAAGAGAGGAAGAAGACGACTTTCTGCTAAGGAAAGTCTTTTTTTATTGGTAATGAAAGCAGAAAAGACGGAAAAGCTTACCAGGAATTGTTCATTGAAGGGAAAGGCTAAAAATGTCTAAGACGTCATTTGTTTTACATGATACAGTATCTATTTATAAACAGATGCTCGCAACCGAAACACCCGCAAATCAAATAATAGCAGAGTCTTGTTTTTTTGAATAAATGCCGATACAAGCACCTTTATAAATTCAGATACTACAACAAATTTTGACACTAAAATATGTAGGCTTTTCATTGGAGGAAATGAAAGCTCTTCAGCCAATCCAGCCAGTCGATTTAGAGGAATCATTACAGATGCAAAAGAAATTGCTGGAGGAAAAACGGGAGAAGCTTGATCAAGTTAAAATCGCCTTTCCCCATGCTATATACGGAAACAGAGGGAATATATATTCAGAAAGCGCTAGCCGTATATACGAAGCGTCAGGCCTTGGAGAATGGTCAAGTAGACATGTAAACATATTTGAACGGTTAATCTGCTAGTGAATTCCGGAAGAATATGGTAGAATATTGAAAAAGTGTTAATGGCAAGGTGTTGGTTAACATGAAATTCATCCAATCTTCCGCATGGAATTTACTGGCAATCGTTCTTTGTTCTCCGTTACTATTTCTCACCATGTATATGGATTACAAACAAGGTAGCGCATGGATGTATTTATTGTCCATGATCTTATTGCCCTTGTGTGTGAATCAATTCAGATATATGCTGGGGGGCATTGCTATTTCAATGGTTCTAACCATAGCTCTTGCACACTATTTTATGGGTGGAAGCGATGCTTACTTTGAGCCATTGACAGCAGAGCTGGTCGCACTAATTCTTTCCGGGCTGTACGCTTTTCCACAATTGCTGATATATCAGGTAATTAAACTTGCTTTTCAGAAAGAAAGGTCAGAATAAAATGAAAAAAAGCGGTTACAGTCGATTCATCAGTAACCGCTTACACTACTTTTTTTAGAAATTGATTAAAAACCCTTGTATTTTTAAAATAAATCTGCTATATTAGTTCTTGTATGAAACATATGGACAGGTGTCCGAGTGGCCGAAGGAGCACGATTGGAAATCGTGTAGGCGGGGTCGACCCGTCTCGTGGGTTCAAATCCCACTCTGTCCGCCATTTTACTTTATCTTTTATTTTCATACATGGCGGTCGTGGCGAAGTGGTTAACGCATCGGATTGTGGCTCCGACACTCGTGGGTTCGATTCCCATCGATCGCCCCATCTTATTTTAAAGACATATAACTGCTACGATTAAAACCCCTTTGTTGTTCAAGGAGACTTGAAGACAAGGGGTTTTTTGACGAATTCGGGTATTTGATGGAACCGTATGTATGATGTAGCATAGGCTTATATATGGAGAATTTTCAAGAGAGGGGGAGACAGATGCTTCTGCTTAAAATAATGCTACTGATGATCGCGTTTCTTTTCCTGCTTTTCTTCCTCTATCTCATATCTAAGAAAAAGGAGTGTACGAAACAGCCGGAAATGCTAAAGGTCTGGCTGGGTGTGGTCGAGCAGGCGGTTACTGAAGCAGGATCTCGCTCTATACAGCATTCTCAGAAACAAGAGTCCCCAGATATTTATCATGATGAACCAAAAAATAAGCAAACAGATGTGACTTGGCAAAAGTGGATCAAGTCGCATTATCAAGCATTTTTTCATGACCAACCCATTGATCAGGTTTCGATTCAACAGGAAACAGAGGAGATAGCAGTGCTTCTGTATCCGTGTAACCGCAGTCGAGGATGGTTTACGTATGCGACTTGTGGCTGCGCAATAAAGAATGGCACAGAATATATCATTAGCACTTATGAAAAACATCAGGAATTGCCTATACTGATTGAACACATTATACAACAGGCTGTAGAAATAGACAGTTCTACTAATGAGCAGCTCTTTTCGAGCGGTCAACCATTTGGGACACATCATGGTTTTACACATGTCATTTGCCTGCCTCCTGTTTTTGAACCAGAAGGGTTTGCCCATTTTACCGATGGAAAAGAACTTGTGAGCATATACATGCTAGTTCCTTTATGGCGCACAGAGGCTGAGTTTGTGACACAAAATGGTTGGTCTGAATTAGAAGCGATCTTCATAGAAAATGATGTAAATACTTTAGAATGGAATCGAGCCTCTGTCATCTAAATTAGATGATTCGGAGGTTTCTTTTATATGGGGATAAAGTATAAAATAAAATTGATATTATCAAAGCATGAAGACAGTCCCATTGAAAGAATACGGAAAGGACAAAAAAATCATGGAAATTATCTGGAAATTTTGAAACCGTATGCAAATCGAAACGTATAAACAAGTGCAAGATAAAATGATTGCACCCTTTTACGCACTTGACTTAATTCTAGGATGAGGTGTTTACATGGGGACATGGGATATTATTTTTATTAGCTGTATAGGACTTGGATTCTTGTTTGCTATTGTGTTGATGTTTGTTGATCATAGTCATGCCCTTACAGGTGGTGTAGAAAGCCCTGTATTACAACCTGTTTGTGTTGTGAGTGCTATTACAGCCTTTGGTGCTTGCGGCTTTCTTCTGCATCGGTTCACATTACTTTCCATCACAAGTGTCGTGTTACTTTCGGCTGGTAGTGGTCTACTACTTGCTGCAGTGGGGTATTTTATCTGGATTCGCCCCATGAAAAACGCTGAAAATTCTACAGGCTATTCGCTTACCCAATTGGAAGGGCAATTGGGGGAAGTTGTTACCACCATTCCTGCCAAGGGATATGGAGAAATTATCATTACAATGCTGAGTGGGACTAGTAACCAAATTGCCTCTAGCCAAGATCAGGTTATGATTCCTCAGGGTTCTCGTGTCATAGTTGTCAAAGTAGAGGATCATGTTCTACAAGTGATTCCCTTTGAATAAATGCTAGATGAATACATAAAGGAAGGATGTTTGCTAATGGATTTTGACATCATTGTGCTTGGACCTATTATTGCTGTAATCGCTGTTTTTGTAATCCTGGGTATTGCGTTTTGGGCTAGATACAAAACAGTAGGTGCTGATGAAGCAATGATTGTAACGGGGAGTGCACTTGGTACCAAGAACGTACTAACTGACGAATCAGGCAACAAAATTAAGATTGTACGAGGTGGAGGTACGTTTGTTCTACCAATTTTCCAGCAAGCGAACTTTTTAAGCTTATTATCACATAAATTGGATGTATCTACCCCAGAGGTTTACACAGAGCATGGTGTGCCTGTGATGGCTGACGGTGTGGCAATTATTAAAGTTGGCGGTTCTATAGAAGACATTGCTACAGCGGCGGAACAATTTATGGGGAAACCAGATGAGTCGCTACGTGCTGAAGCTCAGGAGGTTCTAGAGGGGTATCTACGTGCTATCCTTGGAAGCATGACAGTAGAGGAAATTTATAAGAATCGGGAGCGCTTTGCCCAGGAAGTGCAGGCAGTAGCTGCTAAAGATTTGAAAAAGATGGGGCTGTCTGTTGTAAGCTTTACCATCAAAGACGTTCGAGATAAAAACGGTTATTTGGCTGCGTTAGGTATTCCGCAAATTGCTGCGGTGAAAAGGGATGCTAGCATCTCCCAAGCAGAGGCTGATAAAGAGTCGCGCATCAAGCAGGCCCAAGCCGAAGAGCACGCTAAAAAGGCTGAATTATTGAAAGAAACCAACATTGCTGAAGCAGAAAAAGAAAAGGAACTGAAAATTTCAGAGTTTAAGCAGGAGCAAGACAGAGCGCGTGCTACAGCCGACCAGGCGTATTCATTACAACAGGCGAAGATGAAACAACAGGTTACTCAAGAGGAAATGAAAGTAGACATCGTACGCCGTGAGAAAGAGATTGAGCTAGAAGAAAAAGAAATTCTGCGTAGAGAGCGTCAGTACGATGCGGAAGTAAAGAAAAAGGCGGATGCCGATCGCTATGCTGTAGAGCAGGCGGCTGAAGCGGAGAAAGCGAAGAAAATGCGTGAAGCGGATGCTAAAAAATATAGTATCGAGGCAGAAGCGAAGGCACAATCAGAACAAAAGCGCTTAGAGGGTCTTGCTTATGCTGATGCAGAAAGAGCACGCGGTACAGCAGAAGCGGAGGTAACTCAGCTCAAACTGGAAGCCGAAGCCGAAGGGAAGCGTAAACTGGCTGAAGCATACGAAAGGTTTGGTCAGGCGGCTGTATTAGATATTGTGGTCAAGATGTTGCCTGAGTTGGCCGAGAAGGTTGCTGAACCAATGAAAGCAATCGACAAGGTAACAATTATTGATACTGGTGGTGGGCAAGGAGACGGTGTAAATCGTTTAAGTACGAATGTCACTAAATTAATGACGCAGTTACCAGAAATGCTAAAGGATGTCTCTGGCTTAGATATGAATGAGATGATTGAGGGCTTCATGAAAAAGGGGCAGGTAGCCGCTACCGCAGAGATCAATCATGCTAAAGCTGAAGTTCTGGAAGAAGCCTCTGAGGTTAGTAAGCTAACTGAGCAGATTCCACAAGAAAAATAGGCTCGTGAGCAATGATAACTGACTGGAGCTGTCATAGTTTTGTAAAGATCGATTGGTTGTACGAACCCTTCTACCGAGGTTTATTGAGGTAGGAGGGTTTTTTATGAATAATCATTTGTACAAGAATCAATACACTTTACATACATTAGGGGGGTATAGTAGTATAAGAGAACGATAATGTAAATGATAAATCGAAAGGGGTTTGAACAAGATGGAAAACGTCGTATTACAAGTACAAGGTATGTCGTGCAATCATTGTGTGCAAGCGATTGAAAAAGCTGTAGGTAACTTAGAAGGAGTTACTTCAGTCAAAGTTAGATTGTCTGAGGCAGAGGTGGATGTAGCTTATGATTCTACGAAAGTAACAGTAGAAGCAATTAAAGAAACGATTGATGACCAAGGATATGATGTAGAATAAGAGAGAATAACGTATACACTATATAGAGAATATGAGAAAAAGGGGGGAATGAAATGGAGGGAGATTATCAACAGCTTGTACCTGATGAAAAGGAAAAAGGATGTTGTCAGGAGCGAACCAGTCATCATTCCGAAAAGCTAAAGGGGAATTTGCAATCCCGATTGAATCGAATCGAGGGACAGGTTCGCGGCATCAAGGGTATGATTGAAAAGGATGTCTATTGTGATGATGTACTAAATCAGATAGCTGCTGTTCAATCAGCGCTCAATTCCGTAGGGAAGATTCTGTTGGAAGGTCATATGAAAAGCTGTGTAGTGGAACGCATTCAGGAAGGCGACCAGGAAGTAATTGATGAGTTGCTAAAAACAGTGGCAAAGCTAATGAAATAACATGTATGGATTATAGCCTGCTAATTAAAGAAAAGCTCTCTTTTGTGTGTATATGAGAACGGGACTGACCCCATAACGTGAGACAAATCAAAACACCTTCAAGAGAATGCAACCATGTCGTAAGATATGGAAGTAACCTGGAGGTGTTTTTTCTTTGGCAACGAGAGTGAGTTACCCTATGG